>NZ_JABXWS010000159.1:0-571 GCF_015594425.1 Novosphingobium sp. HR1a | reverse complement strand
GGCCCTCGATGATCTGGCGCACTTTCGTCACCTGCTGCGCGTTGCTGGTCGCAAGCTGGCCCTTGCCGATCCACAGCGAGTCCTCCAGCCCCACGCGCACGTGGCCCCCCATGCTGGCAGCCATCGCCGCCACCGGCATCTGGTTCGCGCCTGCCGCCAGCACCGACCAGCGGTACTGATCGCCGAACAGGCGGTCGGCGGTGCGCTTCATGTGCATCACGTCCTCCGGGTGGGCGCCGATGCCGCCGAGCAGGCCGAAGCAGGTCTGGATGAACAGCGGACCTTCGACCAGGCCCTCCTTCCAGAAGTAGTGCAGGTTGTAGAGGTGCGCGGTATCGTAGCACTCGAACTCGTAGCGGGTGCCGGTCTTGTTCAGTGTTTCAAGGGCATAGCGGATATCCTTGAAGCTGTTGCGGAAGACGAGGTCGTGGCTGGCCTCCAGCATTTCGGGCTCCCAGGCGTGCTTCCATTCCCGATCCTTCTTCAGCATCGGGAACAGGCCGAAATTCATGCTGCCCATGTTGAGGCTGGCGACTTCCGGCTTCCATGTTTCCGCAGGCTTCACGCGATA
>NZ_JABXWS010000089.1:0-2867 GCF_015594425.1 Novosphingobium sp. HR1a | reverse complement strand
TCGGCGGCGAGATCGCCACGCCTGCCGAAGCCCGCGAAATCCTCAGCCTCAAGGGCGGGGACAAGGTCGCCTTCTGACCCTGCTTCTCGCAATGCCGCAAGCCGGCGCAGGAGAATTCATGACATTGCCCCTCCCCGATCTCACCCAGTTCCGTGTCGAGCGACAGGACAACGGCCTGATCCATCTCGTCTTCGACTGCCCCGACAGATCGATGAACGTCTTTTCCAACAAGGCGATCCATGAACTGGGCGCCTTCGCCGAATGGCTGCACCGCGCCGATGACGTTCGCGGCGTGGTCGTCCGTTCCGGCAAGGCCAACGGCTTCTGCGCGGGCGCGGACCTGACGGAACTGGGCGTCGCCTACGAGATGATCGTCGCCGCCCCCAAGGCCGACCGTTTCGATATCGCCTTCGACCACTTCTTCCCGCTCAGCCATGCAATCCGCCGTCTGGAAACCGCAGGAAAGCCGATTGCCGCCGCCGTGGCGGGTGTCGCACTCGGCGGCGGATGCGAGTTGGCGCTCGGCGCCCACTACCGTGTCCTGACCCGTTCCCGCCGTGCGATGCTGGGCCTGCCTGAATATGCCGTGGGGCTACTTCCCGGCGCCGGCGGAACCCAGCGCATGCCCCGCCTCGTCGGCGTCGAGGCCGGGCTGGAAGTCCTGCTTCTCGGCCGTACCTACCAGGGCGAAGATGCCGTGGCTGCCGGCCTTGCCGACGAGGTCGTGGATGAAGGCGACGAGATCGCTGCCGCCGAACGCTGGCTGCTGTCCGAGGCGGCCCACTGCGTGCAGCCCTGGGACCGCACTGACAGTGCTCCTTTGTCGCATGTCGAAATTTCCGGCGCTATCGAGCGCCATCGCGAACGCGAACTGGCAAGGATGCTCGGCCACGAACCAGCCCCTCTCGCCATTCTCGACTGCGTCGAGTTCGGCATCATCCAGCCGATCGATGGCGCCATCCGCGCGGAAATGTCAGTATTCGCCACGTTGATCCAGCGCCCCGAACCCCGCAATATGATCCGCACGATGTTCCTCGGCAAGCAGGCCTATGACAAGGCGGCAAAGGACGGCTCCCTGCCGGACAGCATCGAAGCCGCGCGGGAGGCGATCTCCACGAAGGTATCGCAGGCGTCTTCGCAATGCCCCGAATTGGCCAGCGCCCTGTTCGGAGCCCCTACCGCCGGATCTGCACCGGTCCAGCGGAGGGTCGGCACGGACTTCTGGCTTCGCGGTCGTCCGGCGGCGATGGCAGCCCTTAAGGAACTGTCGCGGGACTGCAGCGGCATAGTCGCCGACATGGACGACATCACCCGACTGCAACTCGATCACGCACTTGCTCGCACGCTTGTTGTGCCTGCCTATATCGGCGGCCTCGCTGGCATGACGGAACTGATCTAGAATATCCTCTTGCGGGAGAGTTCAGAACTCTCCCGCAAGAATTGTCTCAGGCAATGAGTAGCATAGGCGCCTCGATCGCCTCACGGAACGCGGCCATGAATTGCGCGGCCAAGGCGCCGTCGATCGCGCGATGGTCGAAGCTGCCAGTCGCGGCCATGATCGTGGCCAGCGCGATATCGCCGTCGATTTTCCACGGCTGTTCCACCCCTGCACCGATACCCAGGATCATGGCTTGCGGCGGATTGATGACCGGCACCATCTCATCAATGCCGAACATCCCCAGATTCGAGATGGTCGCGGTCCCGCCCTCGTAGTCGCCGGGCGTCAGGCGGCCTTCCCTCGCCTTCGCAGCCAGCGACCGGCTCGCTTCGGAAACAGCGCCAAGGGAAAGAGCGGCCACATCCCGAATGACCGGCGTGACGAGGCCGCCTTCGATGGCCACCGCCATGGCAATATCAACGCGTTCGAAGCGATGAATCCGGTCCCCGGCGAACTGCACATTGGCTTCTGGAACCTGCTCCAATGCCCAGCTTATCGCCTTGATACAAAAGTCATTTACCGAAACCCGGGCACCGCGATGCGAGACGGCACCGTTCAATTCCCGGCGCAGTTCGAGCAATCCATCAAGACGGCAACGGGCGGTGAGATAGAAGTGCGGGACGGTCTGCTTGCTCTCGGTCAGGCGCCGGGCGATGGTCCTGCGCATGGTGGACAGGCTCTCGCTGCGCATCGGTATTCCCTGAGGCGCGGGCAGCGGCCGATCTTCCGCCGGGATCAGGGCAACCGATGCCGCCGTCGCAAGTCCCAGATCCGCCGCCATTATCCTGCCGCGCGGCCCCGAGCCCGCGATCGTGTCCAGCCCGATGCCGCGTGCCGTGGCAAGGCGCCGGGCGAGCGATGTCGAACTGACATCCGGGGCTGAAACGGGCAATGTCTGAACCGGCTCGGCGTAGGTTTCGGCAGCAGCGAGAGGGACAGGATCGGTGTCCTCACCGGCACTCAACAGTGCCACAACGGCACCTACTGGTACATCAACGCTACCTGCAGGCACCACCAGACGCGCTATGCGGCCATCTTCGGCGGCTTCCATTTCCATGGTCGCCTTGTCGGTTTCGATCTCGGCGATCAGGTCGCCCGCCTTGACGGTATCGCCGGCGCCGACCAGCCAGCGGGCGAGCGTGCCCTTCTCCATCGTCGGGGACAGCGCCGGCATTTTGAGTTCAATGGCCATTTCAGTTTCTCCGGAAACAGTTGCGTCGCTGCATTGACGGTGGCGTCGGCATCGAAGCGCAACTGGCCCGATGCCCGCCAATCTTCCGCCCAGGGCCGCGCGCGTCTCGGTGATCGCAGCGGCCTTCATTGTCATCCCGATTGCTGCGAAAAGGAGCGCTTCAGAACCCCACCTTGTCCCCGCCCTTGAGGCTGAGGATTTCGCGGGCTTCGGCAGGCGTGGCGATCTCGCCGCCAA
>NZ_JABXWS010000088.1:0-47689 GCF_015594425.1 Novosphingobium sp. HR1a | reverse complement strand
GAACTACGCCGCCTTCGGAAACCTGGAGTTCGACGTCAACGACCAGATCACGCTCAAGGCCGGCATCCGCCAGACCCGTGCCAAGCGCGATGCCTATGCCTTCAACGGCGATCTGCCGCAGTTCCCGATCCTGCCGACCGACACCACTTTCGGCGGCACCCCGGGGGTCACGCTGACCGACTTCTTCAACGCGGTATACGGCTCGCTCGGCCCGCTCTACGGCGGCCCGGGCTACCAGATCCCGACGATCGCACCGGGCGGCTCGATCATCCTCGACACGCGCGGGCTGGTGCTGGGCGATCCTTCGGCGAACGATCCGGTCGATCCCGATACTTTCCTCACCGCCACCACCGTCAATACCCGAATCCGCGAGAACAGCACCTCGTGGATGGTCGGTGCGGACTTCAAGCCGGTGGACGGCCTGCTGCTCTACGCCAACGTGTCGAAGGGCTACAAGGCGGGCAGCTTCCCGCACTTGTCGGGCGCGATCTTCGATGCCTATGCGCCGGTGAAGCAGGAATCGATCATGGCCTACGAGGCGGGCTTCAAGGCCCAGCTGATGGACCGCCTGCTCACCATCAACGGCGCCGCGTTCTACTACGACTACAAGAACAAGCAGACCCGCGCGAAATTCGTCGATCCGATCTTCGGCGCGCTCGACAAGCTCCTGAACGTGCCCAAGTCCACCATCAAGGGCGCCGAACTGGAAGTCACCGCGCGCCCGATGCAGGGCCTGTCGCTCAGCGCCTCGGTGACGTACCTCGACGCCAAGGTGGACAAGTACCTCGGCGCCGTGGGCCAGACCGCGGTGAGCGGCGTGCTGGTACCGGTGAACGCCTCGTTCAAGGGCGTGGACCTGCCTTTCTCGCCCAAGTGGCAGTACTCGCTGCGCGCGGACTACACGTTCCCGGTCAGTTCGGCGCTGGACGGCTTCGTGGGCGCGGGCCTCAACGGGCAGAGCAGTTCGGTATCGGCGCTGGTCGTGCCGGGTTCGGCCACCTTCGGGGCGACTTCCGACCTCTACGACATCAAGTCCTATACGCTGGTCAACGCCAACCTCGGCATCCGTTCCTCGGACGGCAAGTGGACGGCGTCGGCCTGGGGCAAGAACATCTTCAACACCTATTACTGGAGCAACGCCACGCAGGCCTACGACACCTTCGTGCGCTACACCGGCCGTCCGGCGGAATACGGCATCACGGTCGGCATGAACTTCTGACGAAGCAACCTACCCTCCTGAAAAGGCCCGGAAACCGCGAGGTTTCCGGGCCACTTTTTTTGCCATCGTGACGGATGAAGATCAGATGCTGGTGTGCCCGCCATCGATCGCGAACGAGGCGCCGGTGGCAAACGAGGCTTCGTCCGACAGCAGCCAGCGCACCGCGCCCGCGATCTCGGAAGGCTGGCCGAAGCGGTTCATCGGATGGACAGCGGCCAGCGCCTTTTCCAGCCCGGCATCCACTTCCATCGCGCCCTTCAGCATCGGCGTGAGCGTACCGCCCGGCAGCACGGCATTGATGCGGATGCCCTTCGTCGCATAGTCGATCGCGCCGCCGCGCGTCAGGCCCATCGCCCCGGCCTTGCTGGCGCAATACTCGCTGCCGTTCGGGAAACCGACCATGGCGGACGTGGAGACGATGTTGACGATCGCCCCGCCCTTGTCGAGCATCGCGCGGATCTCGTGCTTGTTGCACAGGAACAGCCCGCGCAGGTTCACCGCATGGCAGCGGTCCCATTCGTCCAGTTCGACTTCGTGCAGCAGCTTGCCGCGCTGGGGGACTCCGGCGGCGTTGCAGGCGCCATCGAGGCGGCCGTAGGCGCCCACCGCCCCCTCGATCATCGCGATGACCGAGCTTTCATCCGCCACGTCCGCCGCGATGCCCTGCGCGGTGCCGCCCGCCTGCCCGATCGCTGCCGCGACGGCCTGCGTCTTGCCGCCATCGAGGTCCGCCACGGTGACCCGGCAGCCCGCCTCGCCCAGCGCGAGCGCCACCGCTTCGCCGATCCCGCTGCCACCGCCGGTGACGACGATCGACTTGTCCTGAAGACCTTTCATTCGTTCGTTCTCCCATCTTCGCATCCTTCCCCACTCGATGCGGGTGGGCGTGCAATGTTTTTATTGACCATAAGGTAAGTTTAGTCCAGCCTCCTCAAAACGAACGGGGAAACGAGGATGGCGCCGAAAACGGCGAGCCGGGGCATGATTGCGCTGGGCATGGCAGTGGCTATCGCAGGTCTGGCATTGCTGGCGGGTGGGCTATGGCTCGCCGCGCTGGGAGGCTCGATCTATTACCTGATGGCCGGGGCGGCTCTGCTTGGATCGGGTACGCTGATCGCCCTCGGGCGGGGCACCGGCGCTAAAGGCTATGCGCTGTTCCTCACGGTCACGATCGCATGGGCGGTGGCGGAAAGCGGGTTCGCGCCATGGCCGCTGACGGCGCGGCTGCTGGCCCCGGCGCTGCTCGGACTGCTTTTCGTCATTCCCGGTGCGCGCGCCTCGCTCGGCCAGGGCGCCAGCCTCGCGGCGGGTGTCGGGGCGCTGGCGCTGCTGCTGGTCGTCGGCGCGCACCTCGCCCGCGACAGCCACGACATTCGCACGGCCGAAGCGATCGCCGCCTCGGCGCCGATCCCCGCAGACGCAGCGGGGGACGAATGGACATCGTGGGGCGGGGACAAGGGCGGAAGCCGCTTTTCCCGGCTGGCGCAGATCACGCCCGCCAATGTCGGCAAGCTCGAAGCCGCGTGGACCTTCCATACCCGCATTCCGTCCGACCCCGCCACCGGCTACCTCTCCGCCACGCCGCTGATGGTCGGCGGGCGGATGTTCCTGTGCGGGCAGGACAATTCGGTCTTCGCGCTCGATCCCGACAGCGGCCGCGAACTCTGGCGCTTCGATCCCCGCGTATCCGCCAAGGGCTCCTCGGCCGTGCGGACCTGTCGCGGCGTGGCCTTCGCGCGGACCGAAGGCGCCGGCCGCTGCGCCGCGCGGATCGTCACCGCCACCTTCGACGGCCGCCTGATCGCGCTCGATGCCACCGACGGCAAGCGCTGCGAGGGCTTCGGCACGAACGGCGCGGTCAACCTGTTCGACGGCATGGGACTGGTGCAACCCGGCTTCTACTATTCCAGCGCCCCGCCCGCCATCGCCCGCGACCGCATCGTCGTCGCCGGATGGGTGGCGGACAACCAGAGCAATGACGAACCCTCCGGCGTCATCCGCACTTACGATGTACACACCGGCGCGCTTGTCTGGGCCTGGGACGCGGGCAATCCGCTGAACGTCCACGGGCCCCGACCGGGCGAGCACTACTCGCGCTCTACGCCCAACACCTGGGCGCCGATGAGCGTGGACGATACCCTCGGCCTGATCTACGCCCCGACCGGCAATCCCACGCCCGACCATTACGGCGCGCTGCGAAGCGCCGCGAGCGAGAAGTACGGCTCCTCGGTCGTCGCGCTGGACATCGCCACCGGGGCCGTGCGCTGGTCGTTCCAGACCGCGCATCACGACTTGTGGGACTATGACGTTCCCGCGCAGCCCAGCCTCTTCGCAGCTGGCAACACCCCCGCCATCGCGATCCCCACCAAGCGCGGCGAGACGTTCGTGCTCGACCGGCGCACCGGCAAACCGCTGCTGCCGGTCACGGAACGTGCCGTCCCCAGCCGGGGGGCGGTGGAGAAAGTCGCCGCGACGCAGCCCTTCTCCGCCTTTCACTCCATGGCCGGCCCGGACCTTGCCGAGCGCGACATGTGGGGCCTCACCCCGTTCGACCAGCTCTGGTGCCGCGTGCGCTACCGGCAACTGCGCTACGACGGCAAGGCCACCCCGCCCGGCACCGACGAGGCGCTGATCTATCCCAGCATCGGCGGCGGCATGAACTTCGGCGGCGTGGCGATCGATCCCGTCCGGCGCATCGCCGTGGCTAACGCGCTCTATTACGGCACGATCATCCAACTGGTGCCGCGCGCCGAGACCGACCGCCTGATCGCAGGCGCGGCCGCAGGAAGCCATGCCGTCACCAACTTCGGCCTGCCATTGCCGCAGGCGGGCACCCCGTTCGGTGTTCGCCTCAAGCCCCTCGCGTCGCCGCTGGGCGTGCCGTGCAATGCCCCGCCGTTCGGCCGGATCGCCGCGATCCATCTCGACACCGGCAAGGTCGCATGGGAGCGCCCGTTCGGCACCGCGCGCGATGCCGGGCCGCTGGGTCTGGCGCTCGGCCTGCCGATCCCGATGGGCGCGCCCAACTTCGGCGGATCGCTGACCACCGCGAGCGGCCTCACCTTCATCGGCGCCGCGCGCGAGCAGACCCTGCGCGCCTTCGACACCGCGACGGGTAAGGAACTGTGGTCCGCCCGCCTGCCCGCCAGCGCGCAGACGATGCCGATGACCTACCGCAGCCCGCGCACCGGCTGCCAGTACGTCGCCACCGCCGCGGGCGGTCACAACATGCTGCAATCACCGCTTTCCGACAGCGTCGTGGCCTTCCGGCTGCCGGGCTGCTCCGCAAGCAAATCCAAGGGAGATGGGAAATGAATCGACTTCAGGACAAGGTCGCCGTGGTATCGGGCGGCGCATCGGGCATCGGCGCGGCGGTCGTGCGGCTGTTCGTCGAGGAAGGCGCCCGGGTGCTCGCCTGCGACATCCAGCCCCCGCTCGACGCCGCCTTGCGCACCCTGCTGGACGAGGCGCCCGAGAAGGTCCGCTTCACCACTTGCGACGCCTCGAAGGAGAGCGACGTCGCCGCCGCCGTGGCCTTGGCAACCGAAACCTGGGGCCGCCTCGACGCTGCCGTCGCCTGCGCGGGGGTTCCCGGACAAGGCAGCGACATCGACCTTGCGGTGGACGAATGGGACCGCATCATGGCGATCAACGCGCGCGGCGTATTTTTGCTGACCAAGCATTCCCTGCCGCCGATGATCGCGGGCGGCGGCGGTTCGATCACCAACATTTCCTCGGCCTACGGCGTCGTTGGCGCACCCGGTTTCGCGGCCTACTGCGCCTCCAAGGGGGCTGTGCGCACCTTCACCAAGTCCACCGCCGTCGAGCATGCGCACCAGCGCATCCGCGCCAACTCGATCCATCCCGGCGTGATCGAGACGCCGATGCTGCAGGGCATCTTCGACCGCAGCGACGATCCCGAAGCAACGCGCGCCGCCTTCTCCGCGCAGCAGCCCAACGGCTTCAACGGCGCGCCCGAGGACATCGCCTGGGGCTGCGTCTACCTTGCTTCGGACGAGGCGCGCTTCGTCAACGGGGTCGAGCTGCCGATCGATGGCGGCCTCTTGGCGGGATAGGAAGAATGGCTGAAAACGCACGCATAGCCGCCGATCTCATGGCGACGTTCGGCGCCGACATGGAGCCATGGTGGGCCATCGCCGACGAGGATCTCGTCCTCGAATTCCCCTTCGCCGGCTCGATCGGCATGCCGCAGCGGGTCACCGGCAAGGAAGCCTCCCGCACTTATCTGGAGAAGGTCGTCTCGGGGCTGGAGGGCCTGCGCTTCACCGGAATCACCGCAAGGGAGACCGGAAATCCGGGCGAAGTAGTGGTCGAATACGTCGGCACCTGCCCGGCACCCAATGGCACCTACGACCAGCAATACATAACCATAATGCGCTTCAAGGAGGGCAGACTGATCCTCTTCCGCGAATACTGGGACACCACCGAGGTCACCCGCGCCTTCGGCGACCTCGCCGCCGCATTCTGACAGGAGTTCTACCCATGACGACCAACAAGGACCGCGCCCTCGAAGCCTGCCGCCTCCTCTCCGAACGCGACCTCGACACGATGTTCGCCGCCTTCGCCGAGGACGGCACATGGACGATGCCCTACCTGCCCGATCGCTTCGCCTTCGCCGGCGAGCGCGACAAGACGGCGATGCGCGAACTGCTTGACGGGTTCCTCGGCGGGTTCGAGCATTTCGAATTCCATGTCGAGCAGGCGGTGGCGGACGGCGATACCGTGGCGATCCTCGGCAAGTCCTATGGCATCGGCCCGCGCTCGGCGATCTACCGCAACACCTACCACTTGTTCTTCACCTACCGCGACGGGGTGCTGCTGAAGGTGCGCGAACTGTTCGATCCTTATCAGGTGGAGGCTTACGTGGCGCAAGTCGAGGCGCAGGCCGCCTGAACTTAATATTGACTATTTGGTCAGTTGTAGCATTCTACGAAAAATGCGGCGGAGCGCCCCCGGCGCTTGAGCCAGGCAATGGAGAGGTCACGCGAAATGAAGCGAATCGAAGTCCCGGTCCTGATCGTCGGCGGCGCGGGCTGCGGGCTGGCCAGCGCGAACTTCCTCGGGCGGCTGGGCATCGAGTGCCTGGTGATAGAGCGCTATCCGGCCACCTCGCCCGCGCCAAAGGCGCATTACCTGAACCAGCGCACGATGGAGATCATGCGTGAAGAGGGGCTGGCCGATCACATCTACCGCAGCAGCACCCCGGCCGAGAACATGGCGCGCGTGGGCTGGTACACCAGCCTCGGCGGCGACGGCCCGCTCGACCGCAAGCGCATCGGCATCATCGACGCTTTCGGCGGCCACTCGCTGAAGGACGCCTACGGCGCCGACAGCCCGGTGCGCGCCGCCAACTTCGCGCAGATGTACATCGAACCGCTGCTGCTGGAGCACCTCGCCACTTACCCCACCTCGCGCATCACCTTCCATCAGGAACTCAAGAGCTTCACGCAGGACGATGACGGCGTCACCGCGCAAGTAGAGGATCGCAATTCCGGCGAAGTCTACGAAGTGCGCGCGCAGTACATGATCGCGGCGGACGGCGGGCGTCTGGTAGGACCATCGCTCGGCATCGCGATGGACGGCATCGACCGGCTGATCGACATGGTGACGGTGTGGTTCGCCGCCGACCTCTCCGAGTACATCGAGGACGAGTCGGTGATGATCCGCTGGTTCACCAACCCCGAAAAGGGCGGATCATGGGGCAGCGGCGTGATGGTGGCGCTCGGCCCCGATACGTTCGGCGCGAAAAGCAAGGAATGGCTGATGCACTTCGCCTTCCAGCCCGGAGAGGCGGGCAAGCTCGACGCCGAAACCGCGATCCCGCAGATCCGAGAACTGCTGCGCCTGCCCGATTTCGATCCCAGGATCATCCGCATGAACGACTGGCAGGTGCAGGGCGTACTGGCGCGCGAATACCGCAAGGGCCGCGTGTTCCTGGCCGGAGATGCCGCGCATCGCCATCCGCCGACTACCGGCCTTGGCCTCAACAGTGCGATCCAGGACGCGCACAATCTGGCGTGGAAGCTCGCCGCCGTGATCCGGGGCGACGCGGGCGACGCGCTGCTGGACAGCTACGAGGCGGAGCGCCGCCCGGTGGCCGCCAACAACGTGGCCTGGGCGATGATGACCTTCCAGAACCACCTGACCATCGATTCCGCGATCGGACTGATGCCGGGCGTGCCGGTGGAGTTCAACATCGGCGCCTATCACAAGCTGTTCTCCGATACGCCCGAAGGCGCGGCGCGGCGGCAGATGGTGGCCGAAGTTATCGGCACCCAGCGCGCCGAATTCCAGGCCCACGACATCGAGATCGGCTTCCGCTACGACACCGGCGCCATCGTCCCCGACGGCACCGAGCCACCGCCGCGCGGGTTGCTGGGCGATACGCATGTACCCACCATGCGCCCCGGCCACCGCATGGCCCACGTCTGGCTTAACGCGAAGAACACCGGGGAAGACAAGCGCGTCTCCACCCTCGACCTGACCCGGCTCGACCGCTTCACGGTGTTCGTGGACGGGCCTGCCGGTGACTGGACCGCCGCCGTCGATGCCGCCCGCGCGGCCAGCGGGCTGACGATCGATCTCGTCGCTGTCGGCAAGGACGAAGACTTCACGCCGGTCGACGATCGCTGGGCCAATATCTCCGGCCTGCAACGCGGCGGGGCGATCATCGTGCGGCCCGACCAGCACGTCGCCTGGCGCGGGGCCGTGCCGGTTGCCGATGCCGGGGCCACGCTGCGCGAGGTGATCTCCACCGTGCTCGGCCGGCGCGTCGATCAGCCGGTGGCGGCATGACCGCAGACCGCTCGCTGCCGCCGGGGTTCGAGGCGCTCGAACCCCACGTCGGCTACTGGGCGGCGGCCAGCGCGCAGCAGCGGCGCGCCGCGCGCGAGGCCGCCTCGATGGAGGAGATCGAGGCGTTCTACACCGCCATGCTGGCGCTCGCGCCCGAGGCGATCCGCTCGCTGGAAGGGCGCGACATGCGCGATCTCGAAGGCGCGCCGCTGCGGCTGATGCAGCTTCTGCTGGCGCTGGCGCACGTGTCGATGGCGACGGAGCTGCACCGCCAGCCGCGCGCGCCCTTCACGCCCTATCCGCACGAGGTCCGTCTGGTGGAGGGGCCGCGCATTCTCGGGTGAGACAACAGGAAAAAGCCGAAAACGGCGAAGGAGAGGAACCATGAACGATCAGGTCGCCGATTTCCGCGCGGACCGCACCAACCTGACCGCGCTGGCCGGGCTGGACACCGCGCCGGTCAGCCTCGAACCCTACCGCTCGCAGGACTGGTTCGATGCCGAAGTGCGGCAGGTGTTCAAGCGCGCATGGCTGTGCCTCGGCCGCGAGGAGCGGATCGCCGCGCCCGGCGACTACTTCGTCCAGACGCTCGAATTCGCACGCGCCGAAGTGCTCGCCACCCGCACGAAGGACGGGCGCGTCCGCGCCTTCCACAATGTCTGCTCGCACCGCTCCAACAAGGTCGTGCTGGAGCGCGAGGGCAATGCCTCGCGCTTCATGTGCCGCTACCACAACTGGACCTACCGCAACGACGGCGAGCTTGTCGGCGTGCCGGACCAGAAGAACTTCTTCGATTTCGATCGCAAGTCCTGTGGCCTCACCCCCGTGGCCTGCGACATCTGGGAAGGGTGGATCTTCATCAACCTCCAGCGCGAGCCGGAAGTGCCGCTGGCCGAATTCCTCGGCGCATTCGGGGAAATCTACCGGGGCATCCCCTACCCCAATGCCGACCGCTCGATCCTGTTCGAGTCCCGGCTGAAGGCGAACTGGAAGGTCATCGCCGACGCCTTCGCCGAGACCTACCACATCCCGGCGATCCATCCCGAGACGATCGGCGCCACGTTCGCCAGTAACGAGAACCCTTTCGCCCGGCCGATCAGCGCGCAGACCTGGGGGCCGCACCGCTCGGTATCGACTTACGGCAACCCCGAATACGCGCCGCCGCCCGGATCGCAGGTGGAGCGCCTGTTCTACAGCAACATCGCTACCGGCAACGTGCTTTCGGCCGCCAGCCTCGACGATACCGAAGTGTTCCGGCGGCATCCGGCGATCAACCCGACCAAGTCGGCGAGCTGGGCGGTGGACGTGACCTGGCTGTTTCCGAATTTCCAGATCGACGTCTCCCCCGGCGGGTTCTGGACGCATCACTTCTGGCCGGTCAGCCAGGACGAGACGCGCTGGGAGGCCCGCTTCTACATCCCCGATGCGCCCGACGTGTGGAGCCGCCTGCAGCAGGAGCACTACATCGCGCGGCTGGGCGAGATCCTGCTCGAAGACGTCGGCAATACCGAGCGCACGCAGGAAGGCATCGCTTCGGGCGCGAAGGATACGATGCCGCTGCAGGACGGCGAAGTGATGATCCGCCACTCGCTGCACAACCTGCACAAATGGATCGCGGCCGGGACCGTGGCCGAAGCACTCGCCTGAACAGGAGACGATACCGATGAGCGAATTCGACAAGGCCCTGAGCGACCGCAACGTCGCCAATGCGCAGAAGCTGATGGCGCTGTTCGGGCATGACATGGATGCCTTCTGGGCGATGGTCTCGCCCAACCTGCATATGGAGCTGCCCTTCGCCGGGACGGTGCGCCTGCCCACCGAGCTGCATGGCGAGGATGCGCTGGGCATGTTCCGCACGGCGGCCGAAGTCTTCGACGTGAAGTTCAATTCGGTGGAAGTGACCCCGCTCGCCGATCCGAACCGCGTGCTGGTGGAGTATCGCGGCTACGGCGAGCCGGGCGGCACGGTCTACGACCAGCGCTATGTCGGCGTGCACGAATACCGCGACGATACGCTGGTGTTCTACCGCGAATACTTCGACACGGGCGTGGTGATGAACGCGCTGGGCGCCTACCTTCCGGCCTGATCCGACATTGTGCGCGCAGCGCTCGCCTGTCCTCAACCCCGCTCAGGCTGAGCTTGTCGAAGCCCCGGCGGCGTGGCGCGCGGGCTTCGACAAGCTCAGCCTGAGCGGGTGGGGTTAGAACCGGTCAGGCAGGACAAGGGCCAGCGCCCCCATCCCGCAAGAAAGATCAGTACACGCCCGCCGCACGCACATGTTCGAGGTAGGAGATCGGCCAGCCCATCTCCATCCAGCCGCCGCCGGGATTGCCGTCGATGGTCAGCCGCGCCGCGCCTTCGTTCAGCACGAAGTTCGGCGCGGCCGGGAGCGGGAAGACCCCGAAGACATCCCCCTCCACCCGCGTGGCGCGGCCCAGTTTGTCGACGATGTCGCACTGGAACGCGGTCTGGTCGAGGCGGCTGTCGCCCTGCCAGTCGACGTCGAGAGTGGCGATCTCCGCCATGACCGCGTCCTTGTAGACGTAGCCGCGCACCTGACGGCGACCGAGGGCGTAGAACTCCCAGAAGTGCACCGAAAAGGCGTCGCCCGACTGGCCCTGAAACCAGCGGTAATAATGCAGCGCATCCCAGTCGCGCCGCCCCCAGCTGTGGTCGCGGTGGCCACTGCCGGTAAAGTCGATGGTCCGTGTCCCGATGCGCAACGTGCCGGAGACGCGGCCGCTCTGCTCGATGCGGTCGTCGGCGGCGTAGGAGGGGCAGCCGTCCTTGTGCGTTGAGTAGGCATAAGGCGGATGGAACGCCTCGTACGTGAAGGCGATCTCCGCCTCCTCGCTGCGCCACGATATTTCCGCGCGGTTGAAGCTGAGGTCCTGGCGCATGGTGAAGTCGTCGATCCGCCAGTCGTCGAAGCCCATGGTATCGGGCACCTTGCGGTCGGGCAGGCGCACCGCGATCGGCGCACGGCCGAGGCCCCTGCCCCAGATGCCCATGGCCGCGCCCGCCATGCCGTCCTTGTCCACCCAGGTATAAGTGAACAAGGCGATCTCGTGCTCGGGCAGGACGACACAATAGGGGATGGATTCGCGCATCAACGGCAAGTCAGGCAGCGCGTGCCGACCATCATGCACGGGGTCGATGGCCATTGCCGGCCGGGCGAGTGCTGCGGGATCGAATGCCATCAGTCTTCTCCGTTACCCGCCCAGGGGAAGCGGAAACCGCATTCGCCAAGGCCATACCCCTTGGTGCCGTCGGCAAGGGTATATTCCATCATGTGCTCGGTCAGCGCGAAAGTATCGAGCGGGAAGGTCCAGCAGTAGAGCCGCCGCGCGGTGAAGGCGTGAACATCTCCGTCCGCATCGGTGACGCGCCAATCCATGCCCTTCAGCGTCATGCCGTCGGCTTCGTAGATGTTGCGATCCTCGATCGCGGTCACGCCGATCCACTTGCCGCCCTTGCCCACCATCTTGATGTAGGCGTCGTCGCCGTTGGTGGAGATGCCGTGTGTCGAGACGATCGACAGACCGTTATCGAAGATCGGCCAGGCAAGGCGGTAATGGCGCAGGAAGTCCCAGTTGCGCGGGCCCACGGCGATATCGCGGAAGCCCTTGCCGTCGATCGCGATCGTCTCGCCGTCTGCCAGCGTGATCGTGCCGGTGACGCGGCAGGTGCCCTCCATGTGGATATGGGCGATCTCCTTGGCGAAAGCGTCCTCCGCCCCGGCATCGCTGAGGTGGATCGCATCCTGCATCGGCAGGATCGCGTCCCAGGTCAGATCGACCTTGAAGTCCCGTTCATCGAAAGTGATGTGCGCCTTCGACAGCGGCTCGATCGAGCGCAGCCGCATCCCGGCGACTTCCAGCCCGTCTCCCAGCCCCAGCCGGGTGGCGGCGTAGGGCAAGTTCATGTTGGTGCGGTTGAACAGCGGCTTGCCGTCCCGGAAGAACACGAACCAGCTGTTCGTCTCGCCCAGATTCTCGAGGATGCCGACGCGGATGAAGCAGCCGATGCGCTGCGCCGGATCGTAGAAGTTGAAGTAGACGCTCTGGTTCCAGCGCGGGTGATCGTTGGCCTGCCAGTAGTCCTCGGGACTCTTCTCGACGGTCAATTGTCCTCTCCTCTTGTCGTTGTACCCGGTTTTGGGGCGGTTGATCCGGCTGCACCGGATCAACCGCCCCAAGGTTTTTGGTTTGCCGCATTTTCCGAGTCATCAGGTGATCCCACCTGATTAGAAAATGCTCTAGCGACCGCAGACGCGCCGCAGCAATCCCGCGCAGTCGTCCGGCAAGGCATCGCCGCGCCAGGCGACGTGCTGGTCGGGCCGCACCAGGATCAGGCCGCGTTCGTAGATCGCGCGCAGGTCCGGGCGATCGAGCCGCAGCACGTCGAGCGGAACACCCTGTGCCTTCGCCGCATCCTCCAGCGGCGCGGTGTCCGCATCGCCGAGCACGACGAGTGTGAAGAACAGCCCGAGCCGGTCGAACAGCGCCGTCCCGTCCTCAAGGAACACATGCGGCAGGCGTGCGCCGGGCCAGGTGCTCGGCACATAGGTCAGCGGGTCTATCGCCGGGGCCTCCCCCTCGCCCGCCACGACCGGCGACTGGTCGTAACGATAGCCGTACTCCACGCCCCAGCTCTCGTTCTCGGCATTGCCGAGCGCGGCGATCTTCGCGGCGACATCGGCGCGGCGGGCGTCGGCTTCGGGGCCTTCACCCTCGAGGTCGCCCGCCTCCATGTAGATCATCGTGATCTGCTGGCGCACGCCCATGTGCCGGCGCGAGGCTTCGAGATGCCACCACGCGGTCGGCCGCCGCTCCGCATCGTAGGCATCGAGCAGCCCGTCGCCGCCCCAGCCCTGCAGGTTCGCGGCCAGCACCCACGACAGCGCGGCGGCGTCGGCGATGCCCGAATTCATGCCGTAGCCGCCGGTCGGGATGAACTGGTGCGCGCTATCGCCCGCCAGCAGCGTGCTGGCGTCCCGGTACTTCTCGGCGACCACGAAATGCGCATGCCACGGATTGGCCTGCAGTATCTCGTAATCGAACGCCTTGCCGACCCAGGCTTCGAGCACGCCCTCGGCGGTCATCTCGTCCGGGTTCATGCCGGGCAGCAGCCATGCCTGCAGCGTGTAGATGTCGTGGTCGTTCTGGGCGATGATCGTGCCGAGCCCGGACTGCAGATGATAGATCGGCCCCCAGCGCTGCAGCAGTTCGCGGTCGTCGGTGCGGAAGTGGACCATGTAGGCCCCGGCGACGTTCTCCTCGCCCTCCAGCGCAATGCCGAGACCCCGGCGCACGCGGCTGCCCCCGCCGTCGCAGCCCGCAAGGAAGCGGCACTTCACGGTGCTAGTTTCGCCGCTCTGCGAATCGACGATCTCGGCGGTGACGCCATCGGCGCCATTCTCGACGATCCGCTCGAAGCGGGTGCCGAAGCGCACGTCGATCAGCGGATTGGCGTCGATCGCCCGTTTCAGCACCGGCTCGATCTGGATCTGGCTGACCCGCAAGGGCGCCTGCGCGCCGTGGCTGCCGTCGTTCTCCTCGCGGATGATGCGGGTCTTCTCGTCGGCGGAGGGGTAGGGAAACCGGTACAGGTCGTGTCCGACCATCGAGGTGATCCACAGGATGTCGAAGCCGTTCGCACGCGGCACGCCCGCGTCGCGCAGCGCCTCGTCCAGGCCGAGACGGTGGAACAGCTCCATGCTGCGGCCATTGGTCAGGTCCATCTTGGGATGGCGCGTGGTCGCCGGGTTCCGCTCCAGCAGCAGGGAGCGAATGCCGTAGCGGGCAAGGTTCAGGGCCAGCGTCATGCCGACCGGCCCGCCTCCGGCGATCAGCACCGGCACTTCGATCTGCGTCATTCCATCTCCCCTCTTATGCCTTGCCCAACCGCGAGTAACGAAATTGAACCATATGGTCAACTTGTGCGCAATGCGCAAATGGACGTCAAGCCGGGTCAGGCTATGATTTTAGCAATAATCGCACTGAAACCGAGCGCATGATCCCGAAGTCGCGATTGAATGCTTGACATTGGCTGACCGTCTGGTCTGTTTATGGAAAGTGCAGCGACTGACTGCACCAAGGGATGAAGGACAAGACGATGCCCACCGGCCGACTTTCCGGAAAAATCGCGCTCATAACTGGCGCAGGCAGTGGAATCGGCGCGGCGCACGCCCGCCTGTTCGCCAGCGAAGGTGCGCAAGTCGTCGCTACCGACATCCGCCTCGACGCTGCCCGCTCCGTGGTGACGCAGATCGTCGAATCCGGCGGCGCGGCCATCGCCATCGAGCATGACGTCGCCAGCGAAAGCTCCTGGCAGACTGCCATCGACGCGGCGCTGGCCGCTTATGGGGGACTGACCACGCTGGTCAACAACGCGGGCCTCAACCACATGTTCGGGGTGGAGGACGAGACGCTGGAGGGCTGGAACCGCATCGTCTCGATCGACCAGACCGGCACGTTCCTGGGCATGCGCGCGGCGATGCCGCATCTGCGGGCGAGCGGCAACGGCGCGATCGTCAACATCTCCTCGGTACTGGCGATGATGTCGACGGTGACGTGCTTCTCGTTCCACGGCGCCAAGGCGGCGATCCGGGGCATGAGCAAGGCCGCCGCGCAGGAATATGCAGGCCGCGGCGTGCGGGAGAACTCGATCTACCCCGGCATGATCGACACGCCGCAACTCGCGACGATGCTGCCCGAGGAGCGCGAGATGATCCGCACCTCGATCCCGATGAAGCGCATCGGCAACCCGGACGAGATCGCCCGTAGTTCGCTGTTCCTGTGCTCCGACGACGCATCCTACGTCACCGGCGCGGAACTGATCGTCGACGGCGGGCTGTTCCCGGGATGAGAGCGCGACCCATGACTTTGCAGAGCGGCACGGCCGCCAAGGGAGAATACGGATGCTGAACGGCAAGGCCATCCTCATCACCGGCGCGGCATCGGGCATAGGCCGCCGCTGCGCCGAAGTCTTCGCGGCGAACGGCGCGCGCGTGCTTGTCACCGACCTCAGCGCCGAAGCGGGCGCCGAGGTCGTCGAAGGCATCCGCAACGCGGGCGGCGAGGCCGCGTTCCAGCCCTGCAACGTCACCGACGAGGCCAGCGTGGCGGCCGCCGTGGACAAGGCGGTTTCGCTTTACGGCCGGCTCGACGGGGCGATGAACAACGCCGGGATCGAAATGCGCAACAAGCCGGTCCACGAACTGACCGCAGAAGATATCGCGGCGGTGCTGGGCGTCGATCTGGTCGGCGTGTTCTACTGCCTCAAGCACCAGTTCCGGGTGATGAAGGACAGCGGCGGCGGGGCGATCGTCAACACCGCATCCTCCTCGGGCATTCGCGGGCAGATCAACGCTTCCGACTATGTGGCGGCCAAGCACGGCGTCGTCGGGCTGACCAAGGCGGTCGCCTGCGACGGCGGGCCGCTCGGCATCCGGGTGAACGCGCTGTGCCCCGGCCTCATCATGACGCCGATGGCCAAGGACCGGCTGATGCAGGATCCGGTGTTCTCCGAGGCGCTCGAAGGACTGCGCCAGCGCCACGTCATCGGCCGCTTCGGCGAGATGGACGAGATCGCCAATGCAGCGATGTTCCTGCTGTCCGACATGTCCTCGTTCATGACCGGATCGCCGATGATCGTCGACGGCGGCTACGCCATCTGAGGGAGACTGACATGATTAAGATGGTCGTTGAAGTCTGGAAGAAGCCGGAAATGACAGACGAGCAGTTCGCCCGCCGCTGGCTGGTGGAACACGGCGCGCTGGTGCGTGCCAATGCGAAGGCGATGGGCTTCGTGCGCTATGTGCAGAGCCACAAGCGCGTCTCGCCCGAGATCGACGCCTTTGCGCAAGGGCGCGGCTGGAAGCGCCCGCCCGACGGCCTCACCGAAGTATGGTGGGAAAGCGAGGAAGCCATGCAGGCCGCGCTTTCCTCGCCCGAGGGCATCGAGGCCAGCGGGGTGCTGCAGGCGGACGAGGAACAGTTCATCGACGCCCCCCGCATCAGCGCTTTCCTCGCGGACGAGGAAACCATCTTCGACTACACTGTCGCATAGGGAGAGATTCGGCGATGACCGAAAACCGACGCTACGTCATCACGCCGGGACAGGGCATCGCCGGACTGCGGCAGGAGCGCGCGCCCATGCCGCGCCCCGGTCGCGGGCAGGTGCTGCTGCGCATGCGTGCCTTCTCGCTCAATTTCCGCGATCTGCTGATGATCGACGGGCATTATCCGGGCGGTGCGCCCGACGCGATCGTGCCGCTTTCCGATGGCGCGGGCGAGGTCGTCGAACTGGGTGAAGGCTGCTCGCGCTTCGCGGTGGGGGACCGGGTCTGCCCGATCTTCATGCAGAGCTGGATTGGCGGCGACATGACCGACGCGGACGGTGCGTCCGCGCTGGGCGGTGCGATCGACGGTGTGCTCGCCGAATATGTCGTGGTCGGTGAGGCCGGCCTGGTGGCGGTCCCCGGCTACATGGACTTCGCGCAGGCGGCCACGCTGCCTTGCGCCGCCGTCACCACCTGGAACGCGCTCTACGGCCGCGAGCCGATCACGCCCGGCTCTACGGTGATGGCGCTTGGCACGGGCGGTGTCGCGATCTGGACGCTGCAACTGGCCAAGGCCGCCGGGGCGCGCGTCGTCATCACCTCGTCCAGCGACGCCAAGCTGGAACGGGCCACGGCGATGGGCGCGGACCATGTCGTCAACTACGCCGCGACGCCCGAATGGGGCGCCGCCGCCCGCGCCTTCACGGGCGGACGCGGGATCGACAAGATCGTCGACAGCGCCGGGCCGGGCACGATGCCGCAATCGCTCGCGGCGCTGCGGCGCGGAGGAGAGATCGCCATGGTCGGCGTCATCGCCCCCGGTACGATCGACCCGCTGGCGATCCTCGTCGGCGGGGCGCTGGTGCGCGGCGTCATGGTCGGTTCGCGCCGCCATTTCGAAGACCTCGGCCGCGCGCTGGAAGCGCACCGGATCGAACCGCTGATCGACCGCAGCTTCACCTTCGACGAGGCGGCAGAGGCTTACGAACACCTGCGCGCGGCGCAGCACATGGGCAAAGTCGTCATCGAGATGACCTGACCCCGCCAGGATACAAGAAACGACTGGGAAGGAAGTGGCTCAACCAATGCACGGCACTCTCGACATACGTCAGCGCCCCGAGGACCATTTCCTCGACGCCATCCGGGACCGGTTTCCGGTCGAGGCCGAGATCGACCGCACGCTGTCACGCAAGATGCGCCTGCGGGCGAGCGGCGACGTCTACGCCGCCCACTCGCTGGACAGCCTGATCGAAGGCACCGCCAGCCTCATCCGCGCCAACGTGGGCGACGATTTCACGATCTCCGACGCGCGCTGGCTGACCGGCGGGGCGTCGAAGATCCAGGTCGCCTTCGAACTCGAATGGCAGGACGGATCGGCGCGTCGCAAGGCGCCGATGGTCCTGCGCATGGAACCGAACGAGTCCGTGGTCGAGACCAGCCGCAAGCGCGAGTTCGAGCTGCTCCAGGCGCTCGACGGCCTGGTGCCGGTGCCGCCCTGCTTCTGGGTCGATCCGGATGGCGAACACCTGCCGCACCCCGCGCTGATCTACGGCTTCGCGCAAGGCGTGACCAAGCCTTCCGATCTGCCCTCGCAGCAGGTGACCGGCATCGGCCTCAACTATGGCCCTAAGCTGCGCGCGCCGATCACCGCGCAGTTCATCGAGCACATGGCGCGCTTTCACCGCATGGGCGCGGAACTCGCGCCCCGCCTGCCCAGCTTCGACGGCGTGGAGGTCGGCTCCAACGCCAGCGTCATCCGCCTCGTCAACTGGTGGCGGCGGGTGTGGGAGGAAGACCGCGCGCACGACGAACCGCTGATGACGGTCGCCTACGACTGGCTCATCGCCAATGCGCCACCGATCGACCACGTCTCGCTGGTCCATGGCGACTGCCGCGCCGGCAACTTTCTGTTCACCGAGCACGACGCACGGATCACCGCCTGGCTCGACTGGGAACTGGCGCTGCTGGGCGACCGCCATCAGGACCTCGCATGGTCGATGATGGACCCGTACAGCCATTCGAACGAGGAAGGCACCGCCCAGCTCATCAACGGCATGCTGCCTTACGACGACTACATCGCCGCCTACGAGAAGGCGTCGGGCCTGACGGTCGATCCGGCGCGGCTGGCCTATTACCGGGTGCTGTGCAGCTACCTGTCGGTCTCGATCTGCCTCGGCACCGGATACCGCGTGGCGAAAGGCGCCAAGACGCACCAGGACATCGTCGTCTCGTGGCTGGCGATGATCAGCTACCCGATCATGGAACAATTGCGCGGCACGCTGAAGGAGGTGCTCTGATGGTCCCCGATTCCGATCTCCAGTTGCAGGTCGTCATCAAGGCGCTGCGCGAAGCCGTCGGCCCTGCGATCCGGGCGGACGAGAAGGTGGCGCAGGAGCAGTTGCACTTGTCGCTCGCCACGCTCGGCGTGCTACGCAGCCAGTTGCCGATGACGCGCCGTTTCATCCGCGCGCTGTCGAGCGATGCGCTGGACCTCGCCGGAAAGCTGGGCGCCCTTACGTCCAGTCAGGCCCTGTCGGCTCCCCGGCAGGCACTGGAAGCGGCGCTTGCCGATCCGTCACGGGAAAACCACGAGATCGAAGCCGCCCGCAGCGCCCTGATGGACAGCACCTGCGCGCTCATCGAAACCCTCGGCCCCGATCTCGCGGATCAGGCCCGCAGGGTGGTGATCGACGCGAGCGCCCTGCCGATCGAACGCCAGCGTGCGTGGTTCATCGGCTCGGGCTTCGAATCCGCGCCCGACAAGGTCCGCCCGATCGAGACGATGCTGGAGGCGTAGAGCACGATGACATTGGGTTAAACCACCCTTCGTCATTGCGAGCATGGCGAAGCAATCCAGGGCGGTTTCGTACTGCCCTGGATTGCTTCGCTATTCTCGCAATGACGATTCAATAAGAAGTCATGACCTCAAGCCAGTATCCGGCCGAGCGTCTGCACGGTGGTGCCGACGCTCCAGCCGCCATCGACGAACCAGTTCTGCCCGGTGACATAGCCGGCATCGTCGCTGGCGAGAAAATGCACGGCGGCGGCGATATCCTCCGGCTGCCCTTCGCGGCCCAGCGGCGCCAGCACTTCCAGCGCCCGGCTGAGTGCATCACCGTTGATGGCGATGGACAGCGGCGTGGCGACACCGCCGGGGCTGACCGCGTTGACCCGGATGCCCAGCGGCCCGAACTCCAGCGCAGCGGTCTGCGTGGCGGAGATGATCGCCGCCTTGCTCATCCCGTACTCGCCCCAACCCGGGGTTCCCCGCGCGCCGGACAGCGAGGCGACGTTGACGATCGCGCCGCCCCGCTCCATCCGCCGCGCCGCCTCGCGCATGCCGACGAGCACGCTGAGCGCATTGATCCGGTAATAGCGCGCGGCGCGCTCCGCATCGGCTTCGGCCATGTCGTGAACACCGGCCGAGGCGGCGTTGTTGACCAGCACGTCGAGCCTTCCGTGGCGCTCCATCGCCTCGTCCAGCAGAGCGGCGAACTGGTCCGCGTCCGATACGTCGGTATGGCGGAACGTGCAGCCCCACTGCGCCGCGCTTTCTGCGCAATCGGTGATATCGCCGATCAGCACTTGCGCGCCGGCCTTGCGCAGGCGCTGCGCCGTGGCGGCGCCGATGCCTGAAGCAGCGCCGGTGATGACGATCGATTTTCCGGTGAGGTCAAACATGGTCGCGTCCTTTGCCTGCGGCACGGGCGGCAATGTCGAGCGCCGCGATGTAGCCGAACGTCATCGCCGGCCCCAAGCTGGCCCCGCCGCCGGGGTACTTGCCGCGCATGATCGAGTTGTTGTCCAGACCCGCCGCATAGAGTCCCGCGATCGGCGCTCCATCGGCGCCAAGCACGCGCGCATGCTCGTCGGTATCGAGGCCCTGTATCGAACCCAGATCGCTGGGGCGCACCTCGATCGCGTAGAACGGCGCCTTGGTCAGAGGCCGCAGCGACGGGTTGGGCCCATGTCCCGCATCGCCCATGTACGTGTCATAGGCATTGGTGCCGCGTCCGAAGTCGGGATCCCGCCCGTCCGCCGCATGCCGGTTGAAGCGTTCCACGGTATCCGACAGCGCCAGCGGATCGAGCCCAAGCTCGCGCCCGAGTTCGGAAATGCTCGCCGCCTTGCGGGCATAGCCGGAGGCGACCCACTTGTCCGGGCGGAACGGCGCGGGCTTGATCGCACCCAGACCATAGCGCGCTACCGCCTCGGCATCGGCGATCTGCCAGATGCGCGTCACGCCCCTCTCCAGCGAGACTTCGCCGAAGTTCTGGTAGTGGAAACTCTCGTCGACGAAGCGCTTGCCGTCGCGCGCATCGACCATGATCTGTCCCGGGCAGTGGCGATCGAAGAACAGCGAGGGGAAAAGGCCCACACTGCCATCTTCGCGCTGATAGCGCGAAGCCGGCACCCAGATGCCGTTCGCCGCATTGTCCGGGTTCAGCCGCCCGCCCAGCTTCTCGGCCATGCGGATGCCGTCGCCCCGGCTGCCTTCGGGCTGGAGCGACCAGCCGGCCGCCGACTGGTGCAACCACTTCTGCCGCATCGCCTCGTCCTGCCCGAAGCCACCGGATGCAAGGACGACGCCTTGCCGCGTCTTGACCGTATGCCGCCCGCCGCCATGCTCGAACACCACGCCGGTCACCCGGCCGCCGTCGAACACGAGATCGCAGGCGCGGGCTTTCTCGATCAGGTGTACCCCCGCATCGCGCGCGGACTTGAACAGGCGCCCCGCCAGCGCATTGCCGTTGGCCATGTGCCTTCCGCGCCGTCCCCGCAGCCGGTCGAAAGCGTAGCCCGCCATGCGCGAGGCAGTCAGGCGAAAGGCCGAAAGCGACCGGTTCCACCCCTGCATCGCCACCGCCTGCGCGGGGCTGACCTGCATCGAGTCGAACAACCCCATCTCGCGGATCGGCGGACGCACGCGCTCGAAATCCGTGCCCAGCGCATTGCCGTCGAAATCAGCCGTGAGCAGGCAGCGCCCCTGATTCCAGCCTGCCGCAGAAGGGGCATAATCGGGAATGTCGCTGGGCGTCAGCCGTACCGTGGTCCGGCGTTCCATGAAGGCCAGCATCTCGCCCGACTTGTCGAGATAAGTGTCGATCTTGGCGGCGTTGAAGAAGTTGCCCAGCACCGCCTCGAGATACGTGCGTGCCGAGGCCCGGTCGTCCGCGATACCGAGCGCCGGCTGGTGGTGGTTCGCAGGAATCCACACGCCTCCGCCGGAAAAGGCGGTGGTCCCGCCGAAGACATCGGCCGCTTCAAGGAGCACCACGTCCAGCCCGTTCAGCGCGCCGACGGTCGCCGCCGTCATGCCCGCGGCGCCCGAGCCGATCACCACCATGTCCGCCGTTTCGGGAAGTGCAATCACGCTCGCCCCGCTCATCGCGCATCCACCAGCTTGCGACCGACGAGGGCCGTCTCCACGGCAACCGTATCGAGATACTCGACGATTTCGCTGATGCGGCCGTCGCGGGTGCGCAGGATGAAGCAGTAAGGATTCTGCCGGTATGGGCCGTAAGGTCCGACACCCTCGACGCTGGCGATCACGACGGCGCGGTCTCCCTCGGCGATGATCTCGCTCACCGCCATGCGTGCGGGTTCGCGGAAGGTGGAGAGCATAGGGATCATCTCCGTCAGCAGGCGATCCCTGGTAAAGTGCTTGGAAAGGGGTGTGTCGCCGATGATCGTCCAGGTCGCATCCTCGGCCAGCGATTCGAAACCGCCCATGAAATCACCGCTGCACAACTTGTCGAAGAAAGCGCCCGCGATCTGCCTGCTGTCGGTCATGTCCTCTCCTATCGGCGTGGTCCTCCGTCGCTGCGGGGACGCCCGGAGTGAAACTCCCACATTTGACCGTTATGTCAATTAAAACGTCCGGAAAACGAGATTTATCGCGATAAAATGGAATTTTCTTATGAATCACCGCCTAATTATGAATTCATATGGTCAATTTAATTGCGCTCACCAAGCGCCGCCGCCATAGTCCTTCGCAAACTCAGCCAGATGGGAGAGCAGGCATGGCATCGCGTACGATAACGGTCTTCGGGGGAACCGGAACGGCAGGAGGCGGCGTGGTCCGCGCGCTGCTGCAGGACGGCTGGACGGTCCGTGCCGTCACCCGCGATGAAACGGGCGACAAGGCAAAGGCTGCGCGGGCGCTCGGCGCCGAAACCGTGACCGCCGACATGGAAGACCGCTCGGCCCTGCGCCGGGCCATCGAAGGGGCGGACGCGGTCTATCTATCCGGTGCATCCCTGCAGGACCGCTGGGACATCGGGCAGGCCGTTCAGGGGATCATGGTCGCGGAAACGGTACGCGAAGTGGGCACCGGGCACTTCATCTATCAATCCGCACAGGCGGCGGGCAGCCGGGGCGTACTGTCCGTGGGATCGAAACGAGCCGTGGAAGAACGGATCGCCGAACTCCACCTCGATGCCACGGTGCTGCGTCCGGCATGGTTCATGGACAACTTCCTGAACTACTTCCCGATCACGCAGAACGACGGCACGCTTACGATCGCAATGGCCTTGCCGACCGACGTGCAACTCGCGCTGATCTGCGCCGAAGACATCGGGCGCGCGGCGGCGGCGGTGCTTGCGTCGCCAGACAATTGGCGTGGGCGCGAGGTCGATCTCGTCGCCGACGTCGGCAGCACCGCACAGATGGCCGCGATCGTCGGTGAGTTGGCGGGAAAACCGGCGACGGCCGTCGAAGTCCCGATGGCCGCGATCGAGGAGCACTGGCCGCAGGGCGTGGACCTCTATACCTGGCTGGCCACGAAGCCCGCGGAGAACGACACTGGCGCGCTGACGGCGCTGGTCGGCTCGCCGATCGACTTTCGCGCATGGGCCGAAAAGCACCTCGCGCCGACCTTGCGCGGCTGAGCGGAGGCGGGGTCGGCACACCGACCCCGCCCTTCGTCACATGAAGCGCTCGGCGCTGGCGAGGTAGGCGATGGACTCCGCCGGACGGCGCAGCAGTGTCTCCCAGGCCTGCGGATCGCGTGCGACGCCCTCCTCCATCGCCGTCTGCGTCGGCCAGTAGAGTTCGCGGATGCCGACGCAGAACGCGCCTTCGGGATGCAGGGCAGGCGAAGGGCGGCACCGCACATGGCGCAGCGCCTCGATCCGTCGTCCGAGCGCAAGGTCTTCATCATCGTCCCAGGCAGTCGCGCCCTCGCTGATGACGTATTGCAGCAGCTTGATGCTGATCGGACGGCGATCCAGCCGGAACAGTCTGTCGCCCGTCTCGACGCCCTCCTCGTTCCAGTCCGCCCCCGACTGCAGCACTTCCTCTTCGGCGAAGACGAACCGCAGCTTGTCCATGTCGACGAACAGCGGTTCGTCGGGGATCAGCAATTCGACGTAGTTGGGCTCGCCGGGAAAATCGATGGCGTCCTGCACGCAGTCGAACCACACTTCCGCCGTCGCCTCGAAATGCGTCTGGCGCGCGTCCAGCAGGTCCGAGTGAACCTGATGGCTCTGGGTGTAGGCGCGCATGGTCGATATCGTGCGGCCCATCGTTCCGTGGGGGTGCCGGTAGTGGTCGTGAAACCACTGCGCCGTCACGCCGGGTTTGCGCGGAATCGCGCCGAACATCTTGATACGAGACAAATACCCTCTCCGCCTTGTCGTTATGGGAACGGGGGCCGGTCACCCCGGCTGGAAAACCGGGAGGATGCTGCGATCCGCGATCTTCCAGACGCCACCTTCCTGTACGCACACGTCGATCACGTCGGCCACCGAACGCACCACCGGCGAAAGGTCCGCATCAGGCGAGCGGAACAGCGTCAGCAGCGAACGCACTTCCGCCCGCCCGTCGCCCAGCGCCGAAATCAGCGTGTTGGACAGGACATGACGCGAGGTGACGTGCGCCTCGGCCTGCCGGGCGGCCATCGCCGCCGCAATCGCAGCGCCGCTGATCGTGCCGGGCCGAGGCGAGCCGGGCCCGAAGGTCAGGTTCGCATCCTCGGCGAACAGCGCCGCCGCCTCGCCCGCACGCCCCTGGTCGATGAGCCAGAAGCCGCGCAGGGCCAATTCCGCAAGGTCGAGCCGATCCTCGATGGTGAGCTTCGTCATTGCCGCCTCCGTCACCGCAGCTTCACCGCTTCGAGCCCGCGCTGGCCGATATCCGGCCGCCGCTTGAGCACGGCTTGATCCTCGCCCGCCTCGACCCGGCGCAGCAGATCTTCGGGGTCGAACTCCACGCCGATCGGGTTCTCGGCAAACGCGGGGGAATAGAAGAACGCCGTCGCGTCCTCGATATTGTCGTAGTTGTCGACTTGCAGTTCGATCTGGTTCCCATCGGGGTCCTGATAGTACATCGAAGTCGTCGGCCCGTGATTGATCGGGAAGACCGGCGTGATGCCCACATCGCGCAGTCGCTTGTACGTCGCCATGAGATCGCCCAGGCTGTCGTAGGTGAAAGCCGCATGGTGGAAGCCCGCCACGCCGTCTTTCTGCTCCTCCAGATCCGGCATGTTCAGAACGGCGACGCGGTGGTGCTCCTCGTCATAGGAGAGGAATGCGAGGATTTCGTTCTCGAACGCAGCCTCGGCGCCGAGTACGGTCTTGTACCAATCGATCACCTCGCGAAAGCGCGATGTGCGCAGCACGAAATGGGCGAGCCGGACGGGCGGAATGATCGCCGCAGTCTCCGTGGCGGCAGTGGATTGCTGTGTCATGGTTGCTATCCTTGTGTCTGGATCGGGCGTCAGTGCGCCGCTTGCTCGCCGAAGACCGCCGACTGGAGCATCATCGTATCCATGAACTCGATCACTTCGACGAGGCGTCCGCCTGCCGCGCGCATCACGAAGGCATAGTAGGGCTGATCGTAAGGCCCGGTCGGCCCCACGCCGCGTCCGCTGCCCAGCAGCACGGCGCGGTCGCCCTGCACGATCGGCTCCTCGAAGCGGACGGCCGGCGGCTCGACGAAGTCCGACAGCAGCGGCACCAGCCGCGCGATCAGGTCCTTCGGTCCGTGATAGACGCCCGATGCCGGCGTCGTACCGATCACGGTGTAGATGCCGTCGTCGGCGAGCAGTTCGAACGCCTCCGGGAACCGCAGTTGCGCCAGCAGTTCGCCGAACCGGCGGGCAAGCCCTTGTGCATCCTCCATCGAATCCTCCTCTTCCTTACCTGTCTTATATTGATCTTTTGGTCAGGAAAGCATAACCCAAGGCGGATGACAAGGAGGCGTGTCACACAGACCGCCCGATCGGGAGAGAATGGCATGAAGTTTCATCACATGGCGCTGATGGTGACCAATCTGGAAGACGCCATCCGCCTCTGGCGCGACGTCATGGGCTTCGAACTGGGCGTCGAGACCGTGATCCCCGACGGGGCCGAGCCGGGGCCGAACACCTTCATGTATCCGGCGCTGCTGGACGACATCTTCAAGATCAAGGGCGCGCGTTCGCGTATGGCCCTGCTCAGTTCGAAGGACGGCGCCTTCATCGAGCTACAGGAATGCCTGAACCCCGCGATCACCAAGACGCCCGAGGAGAACTTGCGCTATGGCCATACCGGCATTCACGAACTCGGCCTGCTGGTGACAGACATCGACGGCTGGTTCGAAAAAGTCAGGGCCGCCGGCTACCGCACGCAGACGGACTACGTGTGGCAGTGCGCGTCGATGGGCCGCTCGTTCCTGTTCTACGACCAGGACGGCAACATGATCCAGCTCTGGGAGAACCTCGGCGAGCCGGAATGGAGCTGAGGCCGAGGCGCCCCCTAAGGCGTGACGACATTACATCGTATCGTCATTGCGAGCGTAGCGAAGCAATCGAGGGCAGTTTTACGCCGCTCTGGATTGCTTCGCTATGCTCGCAATGACGAAGGTTGGTTCAATATCATCGCGCCCTACGGCGCGTCGATGAAGACGAGTTCGTAGAGGAATGCGATGTTGCGCAGGATTTCGGTCTCCGAAAACACGTCGCGGCCCGTCAGTTCACGGTACTCGGTCGAGACCGTGAACGGCGTGCCGCCGGCGCTGATGATCATGTAGTACATCCGCGCCGGATCACACTGGCGCACGATGCCCTGGTCCTGCCCGGCGCGGATGAGTTCGCGGATCGCGCCGAAGTGTTCACGCAAGTAGTTCTCGATGACCCACTGCAGGCGCGAGGTGTCCTGGTTGCTCTCCATGGTCAGGATACGGTGGATCTGCGGCTGGCGGGCGGACATACGAATGAACTGCTCGATGAACGTGCGCAGGCCCGCCGCGGCGCTGTCACCCGCCTTTTCCAGATGCGCCTTCATTTCCGCCGAATAGCGCTTGAGCGCATTGTCGATCGTCGCGATCCACAAGGCTTCCTTGGACTGGAAGTGATAGAGCACCAGCGTGTGCGTCACGTCCGCCCGGTCGGCCACGGCACGGGTGGAAGTGCCTTCGAAGCCGAACGCCCCGAAGCATTCCAGTGCGGCGGCCAGGATGCGCTCGCGCACATCGTCGCCCCGGCGGCTGGCGCGCTTGCGCTGTCGCTGCGGCGCCTTCTGGTCGATCGCGACCGGGTGCGTTTCCGCCCCGTCGAGCCGCACCGCGATGCGGCCGCTGCTCGCACGGCGGCGCTTGGCGGGCGCGGAATCTTCGGGAATATCGCTCGTTTCGGCCATTCGATCGCTCCGCCAGGCCGTTCGCCTGACCAAAGATGTGCATTTCCTGACACCCTCACATCAGGATATGCAGCAAGGTCAAGCGATTTTGCAAAAACCGCGGCGAGATTAATCCACCATTAGGTCAGTTTTTGGGCAAAAATTGACGGTCAGGCGACGATCCTGTTCTCGATGACACCGATACCGTCGATCTCGCAGCGCACCACGTCCCCCGGTGACAGGAAGCGCGGCGGCTGCTGCGCCGCGCCCACGCCTTCCGGCGTCCCGGTGGCGAGAATATCGCCCGGCTCCAGCGTGAAAGCGGCCGAAAGGTGGGCGATCTGCGCCCCGATCGAGTGGATGAACTGCTCGGTATTGCTGGACTGGCGTATCTCACCGTTGACGATGCAGCGGATGCCGAGCGCCGCCGGATCAGCGATCTCATCCGCCGTCACGATCCATGGCCCGATCGGCCCGTGCGTATCGAACGACTTGCCCATGGTGATCGTCGGGGACTGGAATTGCCAGTCCCGCGCCGACACGTCGTTCACCACAAGGTAGCCGAACACATGCGCCATCGCATCGCCCTCGGCGACGGACTTGGCCGCGTGGCCGATCACCACGCCCAGTTCAACTTCGTGATCGAGCTTGGTGGTCGGCCCCTGCACCACGTCGTCGTAGGCCCCGTTCACGCACGTCGTCTGCTTGTTGAACCACAATTGCCCGTCAGGCACCGCGATGCCCAGCGCACGCGCCTCGTCCGCATGACGGCGGTAGTTCATGCCAAGACCCAGGAACTTGCGCGGGCGCAGCGGAGCCAGCAGATGCACATCGGCCAGCGCCAGCCGCTCACCGCGCCCCGATGCCAGCGCAGCGGCGATCTCACCCAGAGCGCCCTGCCCGCCCTCGATCAACGCGATCATGTCGGGATGGTCGATGCCGATAGTATCGAGCGGGACGATTCCATCGCCGTCCACCACGCCGAGGCGCGGCACGCCTCCGTTTTCGAACCGGGCCAGCTTCATCGTTGTTCCTTCGTTTCGGGAGATCAGGCGGCTGCAAGGCCGTCGTAGAACCGCCGGGCATCGGCGTAAGTCGGCAGGTGCGCGGTCGATCCGCCGTCCACCCGGATCACCTGCCCGGTAATGTAGCGCGCCTCGTCCGACGCCAGCCAGGCGACGGCCTGCGCGACATCCTCAGGCGTGCCGAGATAGCCGGTCAAGGTGGCATCGACGTTCATTGCGACGAAGGCCGGCGGGATCGAGGCTTCGAGCAGCGGCGTCGTGATCATCGACGGCGCCACCGCGTTGCAGCGGATTCCCTCGCGGCCGAAGGCCGTGGCCACCTGTTTGGTCAACTGGATCACCGCCGCCTTGGACACGCAGTAGGCGGGCATCTTGTAGAACGCATCCACCCCGTACATCGAGGCGGTGTTGACGATCGACCCGCCGCCCTGTTTGCGCATGGCAAGGATCGCGTGACGGCACCCCTGCATCGTCCCGCGGACCGTGCCTGCGAAGATCTTGTCCCACAGCGCGTCGGGGATTTCCAAGATATCCGTGTCGCCGGAAATCGCCTCGGGCGAAGTGAATGCCGCGTTGTTGTGCATGATGTCGAGCCGACCGAAGCCATCGACCATCGCGCCCACTGCCGCGCGGAAATGGTCTTCCACGGTGATATCGAGATGCAGCGCGCGCGCCGTGCCGCCGGCGTCGGCGATCTCCTCGGCAACGGTCTTCGCTGCAGTATCGTTGATATCGGCGATGCCCACGACGGCGCCTTCCGACGCCAGCCGCAGCGCGGTCGCGCGGCCGAGGCCCGATGCTCCACCGGTGACGATGGCGACTTTGCCCTTGAAACGCATGACAGTCCTTTCCCTTGCGCCCGATCAGCCGAGAAACGGCAAGCCGCGGGCGATCCTTATCGAATTGGGCCACGGCGTCCCCGGCGCGCGAGGTTGCCCGTGGATTTCAATGGCGACGTGCGCCTGCGCCAGCCCGAGAACCAGCGCCATGAGATTGCGCGCATCGTCAGGCAGGTCGTCGAGCCCGAACCGGTCGACGTAGCCGATGGCCTCTTCCGCCCGCGCGCACATGGCCTCGTAGAACACCCTGATCTCGTCCATCGAGCGCTCGCAGCGCGCGGCCAGCCGCCCGGCGGTCGTATGGCTGCCCCAGCTGTCGACGAAAGGTTCAAGTTCCGCGAACGCCTGCGGCAAGCGCGCCGCACCGCTCACGCCAGCGCCTCGGTGACGGTTTCCGCCTCGACCCATTTGAGCAGTTGCTCGACCGAGTGGCGGATGCCGACCTCGCTGTCCTGAAGCTGCATCTCGTCCTTGCCGGAACTGTTGATGCCGCGCTGGGTGCGGGCCACGTTGGCAAGGTCTTCCAGCACGACCTCGATCACCCGCGCGACATAGAGTTCCTGCTGCAGCCGCTGGCGCGCGTTCAGCGCGTCGGGGACATAGAAGCGCACTTCGTAGCGCGAAGTGGTCGGCGTCAGCGGCCAGAACTGGTGGACCCAGAAGCCGCCGGGGCCGAAATCGATCTGGGTGTTCGGAAACAGGTTGTTCACGTCCATCGACCAGCACCCCGCCCGCGTCGGATTGACGGCGGGGTGATCGAGGAACTCAGCCATCTGCGAACTCGTGCCTGCCGCGATCAGGCTGCCGGTGTCGCCAGAGGCATAGGCCAGCATCTCCACCTTGTTGCGCTCGTCGAGCGGCATCGTCGGGTTGCCATACATCGAGACGGTGCGGTGCGGCCCGAACGTGCGCGCATCGAGCAGCCGCGCGAAGCGGTTCCCGCTCGACGAGAAGGTCTGGGCAATCGTCTTCTTGTGGATCGCGGGGATGTGGTAGCTTTCGATGAAGGCGTCCTGCACCACTTTCCAGTTGGCATCGAGGTCGGCCTTGAGCACGATCGGCTTGTCCGCCGCCACGTAAGGCACGCCGGCCAGACGGTCGGCGAAATCGCCGAGGAAGGTGCGCAGATCGACTTCGGGCTGGCGCTGGAGGTTGACGAAGATCCAGCCCTCCCAGGTTTCCGTCGCCATCGGCGTCAGCCCGCAGCGCTTCTTGTCTACCGCGAAGAAGCTGGCTTCGTCCGGGATCGAGATCAGATCGCCATCGGCCGCATACGTCCAGTTGTGGTAGGGGCAGACGATGCGCCGCGCATTGCCCGTCGGACCGTCGAGGACTTGCGATCCGCGGTGCGAACAGGTGTTGTAGAACGCGCGGATGCGTCCATCCTTGCCCCGGTTGAGGATCGCGGAAACGCCGCCCGGCAACAGTTCGGTCGCGAAATAGTCGCCGTAGGCCGGGATTTCTTCCTCGCGCCCGACCAGCAGCCAGGCCCGCTCGAAGACTTGCACGCGTTCGCGTTCGAAAAACTCGGGCGATCGGTAAGGCTCGAGCGGCACCGGGCCGGTGCCAAGGCCGCAGGCCTCGGTGAACGCCGTCTTGCCTTCGAAAGCCCGCGCGGAAGCGGTGATGTTCATGTCCCAACCCTCTCCAATCGGAACCGGCGCCGACGTCGGCATCAGATGCCGCGTCGAGTCTTTATTTGACCGTTTGGTAAACTTAAGGTTGGAGAGGGGAATGTGTCAAGCGTTAGAGGTCGATGATATCGGATTGAACGACCATCTCGTCATTGCGAGCGCAGCGAAGCAATCCAAGGCAGTGTCAAGCCGCTCTGGATTGCTTCGCCGCGCTCGCAATGACGATTCAATATAGCGCCCTAAAGATCGCGATATTCTGGCGCGGCGCGGTTCCTGAAGGCTTCCACCGCCGTTTCGTGATCGGCGGTCGCGATCAGCATGCATTGCTGGCGATCCTCCAGCGTCAGCGCGGCGTCGATACCCGGCGCATCGACGGTGAGATTGAGAGTCTCCTTCGTCATGCGCAGCCCCATCGGCGAGGCGCGCAGCATATCGCGGGCCATCGCCAGGCCCGCTTCCATGAGAGCCTCGCCAGCCACCACCGAACTGACCAGCCCGGTCGCCAGCGCGCGCGGCGCGGCGATGAAGTTACCGGTCATCAGCAATTCGGAAGCCACCGACAGCCCGACTAGGCGCGGCAGCAGATAGCCCGAACCCATGTCGCATCCGCCCAGCCCCACGCGCAGATAGGCAGCATTGAGCCGCGCATCCTCCGCAGCGATGCGCACGTCGGCCGCCAGTGCCAGCGAGAACCCCGCACCGCAGGCCGCACCGTGCAGCAGCGCGATGACGGGCTGCGGGCACGCCCGCATGGCGCGCACGATCCCCGAATAGAGCCGCTGCATCGCCAGTTGCCGCTGGTTGCGCCCCGGTCCTTCATTGGCGAAAGCGTCGGAGCCCAGTTCGGCACCCGCGCAGAACATGCGTCCGGCACCGCGCAGGATCACCACACGCGTCTCCAGCCGTGCGGGCAGGCCGCTGAAGTAGTCGAGCAGCGCCTGTGCCAGTTCGGGCGAGACGGCGTTGAGCTGGTCGGGGCGATTGAGCGTGACGATCTCGATCGCGCCTTCGCTTTCCACCGTAAGCACCGTGCCGCTCATGCGATGATGTTCTCCGACCGTTGGGCATAGAGGCGTCGCAGCGCCATCTTGTCGAGCTTGCCGGTGCTGGTCCGGGGCATCGTGTCGATAACCCGGATCGCATCGGGCAACCACCACTTCGCGACGAAGCCTTGCATATGCTCGCGCAGCGCCGCCTCGTCGAGCGCCTCGACGCCCTCGGCCAGCGTGACCAGCATCAGCGGCCGTTCCTGCCAGCGCGGATGCGGGATGCTGATGACGCCCGCCTCGGCGACGCCGGCGAAACTGGCCGCCGCCGATTCCAGTTGCAGCGTGCTGATCCACTCGCCGCCGGACTTGATGACGTCCTTGGCGCGGTCGACGATCTCCATGGAACCGTCGGGATAGATGCGCGCGATGTCGCCCGTCTCCAGCCATTCGAAGCCTTCCGCATCACTGAGGCCCACGTAGCTGCCCGAGGCGATCGGCCCCCGCACCAGCAGGTGGCCCGCGTGCTCGCCGTCGAACGGAAGCGGCTTGCCCTCGTCATCGACGATGCGCATCTCGGACAGGAAACCGACGCGCCCTTGGCGGGCGAGGTGGCGTTCGTGCTGTTCGTCGGCCGGCAGAGTGTCGGACCCTGCCGCGGGGGCGCTGCGCGAGCAGCCCGGCACTTCGGTCATGCCCCAGGACTGGCACAGGGTGATGCCGAAGCTCTCGAAGCGCTCGGCCAGCGCGCGCGACGGGCGAGTACCGGCAAGCAGGCCTGTGCGCACCGTCTCCAGCTTCGAGCCCTGACGTTCGGCGGCGTCGAACAGGTCCATCCAGATCGTCGGCACGGCGCCGGTGATCGTCACACCCTCCCCATCGATCAGTTCGATGATGCCCTCGGGCGAGAAATCGCGGCCGTTGAGCACGAGCTTGTGGCCGTTCATCGGCGCGGTAAAGGGCATCATCCAGCCATTGGCATGGAAGATCGCGGCGATCGGCAGCATGCATTCCAGCGAGCCGCGCCGGTGCGTGCCGTACATGTCGGCCATCGACATGTTCATCGACCCCAGCGTGATCGAGCGGTGCGTATAGGCGACGCCCTTGGGCCGCCCGGTCGTGCCCGAAGTGAAGCAGATCGTCGCCGCTTGGTTCTCGTCGAAAGTGGGCCATGCAAAGTCAGCCGAGGCGTCACCGATGAAATCGGTCTTGGTGACGAAGCCGGGCAGTGCGCTCGCCGGAACCGGCGCGCCGGGTTCGTCCATGAACACCCAGCGTGTGACCATCGGCGTGATAGCCGCGACCTGCTCGGCCAGCGGCAGGGTGTCGGCATCGATGAAGATCGTGATCTCGCCGACCTTCTCGATCATGTAGCGCAGATCTTCGGCCGTCAGGCGCGGATTGAGCGTGTGCAGCCCCGCCCCGATGCCGAGCGCGGCATAGAACAGCTCAATGTGGTTGGAGGTATTCCACGCCAGCGAACCGACGACGTCGTCCACCTTGAAGCCATGGCCGGTCATGGCATTGGCCAGCCGCTTTGCCCGGTCGCGCATCCGCGCCCAGTCCGAACGCTCGATCACGCCGTCGATGCGGCGCGCTACGAAGGGCGTATCCCCGTGATGCTCGGCGGCATGGTCGATCAGCCGCGACAACAGCATCGGGTTCGTCATCATCGTCCCGCGCAAGATTCAGGTCCTCTCTCTTTTTTTCCGGCTCGGGGGAAAGGGCCTGCGCCCCCTCCCCCGGCCACCCGTCAGAAGCGGGCCGCGAGCGCTACGCCGTAGCTCGCCGGCCGCCCGGTGTACCGCACCTGGGTATCGTACAGGATTGGTGCATTGGTGTAATAATACTCGTTAGTGACGTTATTCGCGAACACCGTGAGTCGATACGCATCGTCAGAAAACGACAATCCGGCACGAAGGTCAACCAGTGTATAATCTTTCAGCTTGGCGGTCGGTACGGTATCGATCACCGAGTAGGTCGAGCTGTTGTGCGTTGCCGTCCCGCCGAGGAATGCCGAGACGCCCTCGCTGAGCGCGAACTCGTAATCAGCGGAACCATTCACCGACAGCTTGGGCGCAAAGGGGATCGGGTTGCCCTCGAAATCCTGCACGCCGCCGTTGAAGCCGACGCCGGTATATTCGTCGATGCGGGTATCGACGTATGTGCCGCCCAGACGCAGGTTCAGGCCATCGACCGGCTCGGCCATGATCTCCGCCTCGACGCCCATCAGGCTCGACTTGGGCACGTTGACCAATGCGTCGAGCACGCCGAACACCGGGTCGATGCGCTTGCCGCGGATCTGCTTGTCCGTATACTTGTAGTAGAACCCGGCCAGATTGAACTGCATGCGCCGGTCTAGCATGCTGGCCTTGAAGCCGCCTTCGAAGGCCAGCACCGATTCCTGCGTGACCGGCGCGAACTGCGCGGTGCTGGATGCATTGGTGAACAGGAAGCTGCCCGCCTTGTAGCCCTTGGACACGTTGGCATAAAGCAGCAGTTCGGGAAGCGCCTGATAGTCTATGCCGCCGCGCCAAGAAACGTTGTCCTGGTCGAGCGAGCCTTCGTACAACGTCGGCAGGAAAGTCGCCTCGTCCAGCGTCACGCATCCGCCGACTGGGATCGCCGGGGTCGGGGCAGCGGTCGGATCGATCGCCTGACGCACCTGGGTCGAGACGGCGGTGAAGAACGCCGCCGCGCCGCCGTTTCCGGCATCGCGCGTGCAGGTCTGCGCGTCGCGCTGGCTCTTGGTGTAGCGCACACCGCCCTTCACCGTCAGGCCGGGCAGGATCTCGTAGTCCGCATTGGCGAAGACCGCATAGTTGTCGATCTGCGAGTTCAGGAAGAACGTGTTGGTATTGGCCGGGAAGCCGAGGTTCGCCACCACCGAGCTTTGCCCCGCATACTGGTCGGCGAATTCCTTCGATGTGGTGTGCTCGAAATTGCCGCCGACGATCCAGCTGAACGGGCCGGAGCCGTTGCTGGCGATGCGCAGTTCCTGGCTGAACGACTTGAGCGAACCATCGAACAGGAACTCCAGCGATTCCACGGCGACGCCGTCGGGATCGTTGACCTGCTTGCGGCTGAAATCGACGTAGGAGGTGATCGAGGTCAGCTTGAGGCTGTCCGAAAGCTCATAGTCGGCGCGCAGGGCCGCCTGCCACTGGCGGTCGTCGCCCTTGGGACGGCGGTTGGGGTTCCAGTCGGCAGTACGCGGCTTGGACGGCGCGAAGGGCGTGGCGGCAAGACCCGCGCCGACCGGGCCGACTTGCGGGAACAGGGCGATGTACTGGCCCGCCTGCGGGTCCGACTTGTCGATCATGCCATTGACGTTGAGCGATACCGAGAGCCGGTCGGTCGGCGTCCAGTCGAGCAGGACGCGGCCCATGTAGAGTTCCTTGTCGCCCAGCTTGTCGTCGTCGGGCCGGGTCTGGCTCTTCTGCCAGGCGCCGCCCTGCGCGGTCTTGGCCGCGACGCGGACGCGCAGCGTGTCGCTGATCGGACCACTGACGAAGCCGCTCGCATCGACTTCGCCGAAGCTGTCGATGCTGGCATTCACGCCTGCCTTGAAGTCGGCGGTCGGCTTGGCGGCGATGTAGTTGATCGCACCGCCCGTCGCGTTCTGGCCGAACAGCGTGCCCTGCGGTCCCTTGAGGACTTCGACGCGCTCGACGTCCAGCGCCGCCGTGCCGACCAGCGCCGGGAACGGCATCGGCACTTCGTCGACGTAGACGCTGACCGCCGGATAGGCCGCCAGCGAGTTCTCGTAGAAGCCGACACCGCGCAGCGTGTAGACCGGCGTGTTGTAGATGCTGTTGGCCACTGTCAGCGCCGGAATCACCTTGGCGAGATCCGACACGCTGTTGACGCCCTGCTTGACCAGATCGTCGGAGGACAGCGCCTGGATCGTCAGGCCGACCTTGTTCAGCGATTCCGAGCGCTTCTGAGCAGTGACGATGATTTCGCCGACGCCCGCCGTGGGCTGCGCCGCGCTCGCCGCTTCGTCCTGCGCCATGGCGACGCCCGGCGTGGCCACAAGGCCGATGAAGGCGACGCCTGCCAGTAACTTGCTGGATTTCATGTATCTTCTCCCGTGAACTTTGTTTTTCAGTTGGTTTCGAAAGCGATCGGCAGAGACTTCAACCCTCCCACGAAGTTGGTCTCGATGTAGCGGGGGCTGCCGTTCAGCCGGACGGCGGTGAGGTGCGGCATCAGCTCTTCGTAGAGGATGCGGATCTCGAGCTTGGCGAGGTTCTGGCCGAGGCACATGTGCGGGCCGGAACCGAACGAGAGGTGCCGGTTGCGCTTGCGGGCGAGGTCGAAAGTCCCCGCGTTCTCGAAAATGTCCTCGTCGCGGCTGGCGGAAGGGTAGGACAACATGAGGCGCTGGCCCTTGCGGATCACGGTCCCGTGCAGGTCGAAATCGTCGATCGCGGTGCGCGTGAAGTGCCGCACCGGCGCCGCCGTACGCAGGGCTTCCTCGACGAAGGACGGGATGAGGCTCGGGTCCGCCTTGAGCCGCGCGAACTGGTCGGGGTGCTCGCACAGCGCTTTCATGCCGGTGGCGGTCGTGGTCGACGTGGTATCGTGCCCGGCGGTGGCGATGGTGATGTAATAGCCGTTGGCGAAGAAATCGCTGATCGGCTCACCGTCGATCTCGGCATTGGCGATGACGCTCATAAGGTCGTCGCGCGGGTTCTCGCGGCGATCGCGGGTCATCGGCGTGAAGTAATCGTAATATTCCTGGATCACCCGGTGGAACTGGCGCGCGGCCATGTCGGGGGTGATCTCGATGTCGCTGCGCTGCTCTTCAGGGTCCTTGGAGCCGAAGAATTCCTGCGTCATCTTCAACATCTTGGGCAGGTCCGTCTCGGGGACGCCGAACATGTTCATGATGACCCTGAGCGGGTATTCGAGCGCGAAATCCTTGACGAAATCCACCTCGCGCGGACCGGCCAGCAGCCGCGCCACGGTGTCCCTGGCGATGATGCGGATATCGCTCTCGAGCCGGGTGATCCTCGCGGGCGAGAAGTACGGAACGGCGATCGAGCGCAGCGCCTTGTGATCGGGATTGTCCATGTGCGTAAGCGCCGCGACGACCTGGCAGGTGCCGTTGTTGGCCGACCGCAGGAAGGCGTCGTCGGCCTGCGGGTTGTAGATCGGATTGTCGACCATGTTCAGGAACACGTCGGCGCGGCGCTCGACAGTGACGACGTCGTTGTACTTCGTGACCATCCAGATCGGATCGTAGCCGCCGAGATGCGCCCAGCCGATCGGCCGGTTCGCCCGCATCCACGCCAGCGCCTCGTGAAACGAAGCCTCGTCGGCGCAGAGGTTCGGGTTCACCACCTTTTCGGCGATGTCATCGGGAATGCGAAGTTCGTCCGGTCCGAACGCGAGTGTGTCGGTCTGCATGATCGGTTGCCTTCAGAAGGTGAGCACGGGCTTGACCACCAGCCCGGCAAGCTGGTCTTCGATCGCCTGGTTGATCTGGTCGAACGGATAGGTGCGCACGAGCTTGTCGAGCGGCAGGCGTCCCGCCTCGTAGTGAGCCAGAAGCTCAGGAATATAGGTGTCGGGGTCGGTATCGCCCTCGATCACCGCCTTCAGCGTCGCGCCGCTGGCGAGGAAACCGAGCATCGAGGTCGAGAACACCGCATCCATCTTCTTGGGCACGCCGAGGAACGCCATCGTCCCGTGCGGGGCGAGCGAGGCCAGCGCCGCCTGCACCACCGCGTCCACCGCCGTGGTATCGACCACGTAATCGACGCCGCGCGCGGCGATGGCGCGGATAGCCTCAGTCACGTCGCCGGCGGCCGGATCGATCGCATGGGTGGCGCCAAGCTCCGCCGCAAGGGTACGCCGCGCGGCTACCGGCTCGATCACGATGATCGGATCGCAGCCCGCAAGTTTCGCCCCCATCACCGCACTCAGCCCCACCGAGCCGCCACCGAAGATCGCGATCGAACGCCCGGCCTTCGCCGCGATCGAGCGCATCACCGCGCCTGCTCCCGTCTGGATGCCGCATCCCAGCGGCGCGGCCATGGTCAGGTCCGCGTCTGCGTGGACCTTCACGGTGTTGTGCTGCGTCGCGATCGCGTAAGTCGCGAAGGATGACTGCGCGAAGAAGTATCCGCCCACGGGTTCGGAGCCGCAGCACAGCGTCGCGCTGCCGTCCGGACGGCGGCCGCTGTAGTTGAGCGTCATCCCCTTTTCGCAGTAGGCCACGTCGCCCCGGCGGCAGTTGGTGCATTCGCCGCAAGAGCCCACGGTGAGCACCACCTTGTCGCCCGGCGCGACCTTGGTGACGCCCGGGCCGACGCGCTCGACGATGCCCGCTCCCTCGTGCCCGAGCACGATGGGCATCTGCACCGGCAGCGACTGGTCGCGTGCCGCGATGTCGCTGTGGCACACGCCCACCGCCACCAGGCGCACGAGAACCTCGCCCTCGCGCGGTTCGTCGATCTCGATTGTTTCAAGCGCAAAGGGGCGCCTGGCCTCGCGCGCAATGGCGGCCGTAATCTGCATATGCCGATTTCCAGTTCAAGAGGGTTTGGCGCGGAGACGGGGAGAGAGTTCGCCCCCGCGCCGGGACCGTCAGCCGCCCGGAAGGACGACGACCGTGTTCGTCTCGGAGTGGTTCAACACGCCCGATGTGGCGCCTCGACCACACCGGCCGGGCGTGGAGCGCGAAGCACCTGCGCGCGTTTGCACTTCGGTCCTTTCAGATGGATGCTGCCTTGCATCTTCGTCTCCCAAGCCATCGCTTTGCACGATCGGCTTCAAGTGCTACGTACTTCGTATACGCAGTTTGTAATCTGATTTACTTCCCGTGACAAGCGGCAAAATCAAAACTAGGAAAATGCCATGAAGATGGGGGAACTGGAGCACCTTACGGGAGTAAACCGGGAGACGATCAGGGTGCTGATCCGCAAGGGTTTGGTACCCCCGCCCGACAAGCCGAAGGCAACCGTGGCGCATTACAGCGACGAGCATGTGCGGGCGATTCGGGCGGTGCGCAATCTGCAACGCGAACATCAGGTAACGCTGGACGAAATCGGAGCGATGCTGCGCGGCGACAAGCTCGACAAGCGGTTGGAGGCGCCCGCGTTCCACCATCTTGAGAATCTGGTGGCCGCGCGCTTCGGTGAGGACGACCGCACGATTGCATTGGAAACGCTGCAGCAGGGAAATCCGCATGCGGAACGCGACGCACGTGGCCTCGCGGCGCTTGGCGCCGTCGAACTCATCGAAACGGAGGAGGGAACGGCCGTCAGCTATACCGACGCGAACCTGATCGGCATCTGGGCACGCATGCGCGAAGCAGGCTTCGAGGAATCGGCCAACTTCTTCCCGGAAGTGCTGGACCACTATACCAAGTCGGCCGACTATCTCGCCTTCGCCGAAGCCACCCGCTTCATCGCCCGCACCGAAGGCCTGATCCGCGAAGAACGTGCAGCCGATATGCTGAGAACCGGCCTCCCCCTCATGCTCGACTTCTTCGGGGTGCTGAGGATGAAGTATTTCATGCGCTACCTGACCGCTGAAAGTGAAGGTCGGCTCCACGAGATCGTACCGCCGCGCCTGGACCGCGCAGGCGCCGCCGATGCCGCGCCCAGACAAGAAGGACGCAGCAATCGGAAGCCTCCCTCCAAGTGAGGAGCGATTACCCCGACACGGCGCGTGCATTGGCAAGACGCGACAGCTTCTTGGAAAGCGTCGTGACGCCGATGACATCGGTCACGTTGCTGAACCCCACCCTGTCGCCCATCGTCCAGCGGTAGAGGGTCTGATACGAAATGAAGGCAGCATAGGCGTTGTGCCAGGGCGCGGCGGCGACGGCGGCGCCCACCATCTCCCATTTGCGGCCCTTGGCGTCGGTGATCCGCACCACGCGGTGCATGCCGAGCAGCGACAGGCTTTCCGCATCAACCTCTGCCGCCACGATGGCGCAGCTTTCACCATCGACCAGAGCATAGCCGAAGCGAAACGTGGTGTAGACGGTCTGCCCATCGACGATGTCCAGCGTCATGATGAGGTGGAACGCCAGATCAGTCCCGAACGTCATGTGCATCCACGAGACGGGCGCAGAGTTCCACTCCGCGCGCGGCCCCCAGCTGCGATCGAGGCCGTCCACGCAATCGACCGCGAAGCGATGGCCGTGCACTTCCAGTTCGCCGGTGATGTGGCCGACGAGGTCGTAATGCCCCTTCGACCAGGAATCGCCCGCACCACTCGCGGCCTCGGTGTCGCCGCCGAAATGCTCCAGCATCGGGTTCTGGCTCGGGTCCAGCGGATCGAACGGGTCCATCAGCCCCTTGAAGCGCAAGTCGAAGCGGCACAGGCCGTCGGTGCCTTTGTACCGGTAATGATAGTCGCGGGCATTGTTGCTGCCGGTGACCGCGAGGCCCGTGGACAGGCGGAAGTCCGACAGCTTCTCCGGGCACTGGACGTGCATCTGCGCATCTGAGTAATCCGCCGCACCGGCATGGGCCACGATGCCCTGGTGGATGTAGACGGACGACAGGCACACGCCCGCGTTCGGCCGCCCAAGGAAGTAGGCATTTCCACTGATCCCGGCTTCGGGCACGGAGAAGATGAGGAACATCGTCTCCGCATAGTTATGCTCGGTCGAACCGTGATGGTGAAAGTCGAGGTCTGCGTTGGTGATCATGATCCGGCCTTGCCTGGTTGGGGGAAGTGTAAAACGGGGCGCGTTACCAGGCGGGTACCGGCAACGCCTCGGGGGTCAGCTCGAAGCCGAAAGGCAAGGCCCATAGCCGCGCCTGCGCCAGCATCGCCTCGCTGCCGTCGAGGATGGCGGCGGTCACGTCCCGTTCGCAGGGAGAGCCATGCGTGGTCGCCACCAGCGCCGCCAGCTGTTCGCGCAAGTGACGGCTGGCCGCCTCGCAATCCGCCGCGTCGCGGACGCAGAGCGCAAGCACCTCTTCGCCCACCGAGATTCCGGCGGCCAGCGCCTCGCTCTCGGCCGGCAGGCTGGGCTGCACGATCGCCCTCGCCCGCTCCGCCAGCGCAAGGCAGGACGACAGTTCGAGCCGCGCGAAGCGGGTCGCTTCGGGAATGCGGTCGGCCACGAAGCCCAGCGTGGCGATCGTCAGCTGCAGTTGCTCGACCACGTGCTTGTCCGCACCGGCGAGCGCGGGCGCTATTACATCGCTGAGCGCGCGGATCGCGATGCGGACCTGCGTTTCGAAAGACTGGTTCATCGTGTGACCTCCAGAAACCGCTCGCGCAGGTCGGCGATGGCCGTGTGCCCCATCTGCGACACGAAGTTCACGAGCACGTCCTGATGCGTCCCCGCCTGCAGCGAAGCGCGCGCCGAGGCGGCGAGCGTCAGGACGCAGACGAGATAGCGGTTGAATATCTCGAAGTAGCGAATCCGCACCGGATCGACCGGGAGTCCGGAGGCCGCCTCGTATGCTGCGTAGAAATCGTCCTTCGGCATCATCCCTGACGCCAGCACGCTCCTGCCATCCTCCGAAAGATGCTGGAAGGTGGGCAGCGTGGCGTAGGTGAGGTCCTGATGCCGATCGCCGATGACCGCGCCTTCCCAGTCGAGCCAGGCGGTGATTTCGCCGGACGCCTCGTCGAACAGGAAGTTGCCGCTGCGATAGTCGCCGTGGACGATCGACGGGCGGTCCACCGGCGGCGCGTGGGCGATGAGCCACTGGTAGACGACTTCGAGGAAAGGCTCCTCCTCGATCCGGTCCTCTTCCCAGATCCGGCGATAGGCGTTCACCTGCCGGATCACGGATGCGTTCGAGCCCTCCTGCGCCTGCATGAACGAGGCCATCGCGGTGCATTCGCCCGGATCGACGGTATGCAGGCGCGCGAGCAGGAAGACGAAATGCGGCGCGAGTTTCGCGCGCAGTTCGGGGCCGTAGTTCTGCCCAAGGCCCGACACCTTCTCCACGCCGACGCTGGGCTTTGCCGCGCCTTTTGCAAAGGCATAGACCATTCCCGGATACGGCAGATGGCGTGCCTCTGGGTCCACCCAGTAGGGGCGCGGCGCCGGGATCACGCCCTGCACCGCATTCAGCACCTCGAATTCGCGGCGCCGACTGGATTCGGTCACCGAGGCGGCGGGCTCCATGCGCAGCACGAGAGTTTCGACGCTTTCGGGAGCCTGCCCGTCCAACCCGCGCCACGCAAGGTCGAAGACCATCTGCAGCTTCGATGCTCCACCCGACAGCCAGCGGGCATTGGAGACTTGCGCCTCGTAGCCAAGCTCTTCGCCGATCATCGCCGTAACGCCCGCGACCAGCCGTTCGATCGGAACCGCCTTGTACGGATCGCCGCGACGGCGGCGCATCTTGCGGGTCAGGACCGCATCGATCTCGGGCTCGGTGGGGTAGCGATCGCGGATGCGGGCGATCATCGCCTCGTCGGGATGGCGCCGCTGCGCCTCGGTGAAGGACAGCACCGGATGGGACATCACCGCCGCCGTCATTGCGCGAACTCGTCGGCCATGCCCTCGGACAGGAAGTTCAGCCCGCTGAAGTCGGCGATGTGACTGTAGCCGACGCCATGGTCGCTCTCCCAGCGCATGAGCGTCTGGTACGCCGCGCTCGACGGGTTGAAGTTGTACCAGGGCGCGGCCGCCACGGTCGATCCGCGCGCGGTATAGACATTGCCGCGGTCGTCCTCGAACCGCACGTCGGCCCGCGTCACCAGCATGTCGGAACGCTTGGCGGTCATGCTCGCGTACACGATCGGGCGCCGTTCGCCGTCGATCGCCAAGAAGCCGTACTTGAACGGCCCGTAGCGTAGTTCCTTGTTCTCGAACCCGAGCCCGAAGACGAGGAACGCGCCCGTCTCGCCGTCGAGGTCGACATGGACCCAGCTGGCCGCCTTGTTGCCCCAGTCGCGGCGCGGGCCCCAGCTCTTGTCCATGCCGTCGACGCAGCGGATGGCATAGCGCCGGCCGCGCAGCAGCAGCGATCCTTCGATGCGCCCCTTGCTTTCCATGTGCCCGTTGTTCCAGCCGTCGTAGCCATCGACCTGCCCGCCTCCCAGCGCCGGGACTTGTGCTGGATCATGCGGATCGAACGGATCGCAGATCGCCCGGAACGACAGGTCCACCTCGCAGGCGCCGTCCAGCGACTTGTACGTGAAGCGGCTGTTCCGTTCGTTGAACGCCTTGAACGACAAGCCGTTTTCCAGCGTGAAGTCGGAAAAGTCCTCCGGGCAGGGCAAATGCATCTGGCTGTCGTTGTGATGTATCTGCCAGGGATGGAAACACATCCCCTTGTGTATCTCGATCGAGCTGTGACAGATGCCCAGGTTCGGCCGCGCCAGCACGTAGAGATTGCCGCTGACGCCTGCTTCGGGGACCGAGAAGATCACGAAGATCGTCTCGGTCCAGTGCGGGTCGGCCGGATCGCGGGGGTGGAACTTGAAATCGTCGGCAGTAATCATGGCTCTGCTTTCTACGAAATTCAGAAACGATAGCGGGCTTCGAGCATGAAGGTGCGGGGCTCACCGGGAACCACGAAGTTCAGACCGAACAGGCTCGCGAAGCCGATGCCGCCGCTGTAGTAGGTCTTCTTGAAGGCGTTCTTCACCAGTACCGACAGCGACAGCCCGTCTTCCTTCTGCTCCAGCCCGACCCGGAAGTTGGCGAGCGCGTAACCCGGAATCTGGGTGTTCGGATTGAGCGACTTGCCGGTCGAGCTGTAGTAATTGGAAGTCTGCGCGTAGACGTCGCCATGAAGGACGGCGTTGAACCGCTCGCTCACCGGGATCGTGATGTCCGAGTAGAACACGCCCGACCATTTGGGCGTATCCGGATAGGTATCGTAGACGGCGGTGCCGGTGCTGGTCCCGTCAGTGCCGATCACCGACACCACGTTATCCGTGAAACGCGCATGGGTGTAGTTGACGTTGCCGCCGATGACCAGCCAGTCTGCTGGCCGGATGTTGCCGTCGAGTTCGAAGCCCCTGATCTTGGCCTTGGGCACGTTCACGGTGATGCCGGCCAGCCCGCCATAGATCGAGGTGTAGAAGGCGCGCTGCACGTTCTTCACCCACATGTTGTAGAGCGCCAGGTTGAGATTGACCGGCATCGTTCCGGCATAGCCATGGAACTTCGCGCCCAGTTCGACATCGGTGGCGATCTCGGGGCGGTACTCGCCGCCAGATTCATCCGCGAAGCCCGGCGTCGGCGGTGCGTGGAAGTTGAACCCGCCACTGCGGAAGCTGCGCCGCGACGAGGCGTAGAGCAGCAGGTCCGGCGTCACCTGGTTCTGGATGCCGGCGGTCCAGCTCAGCTTGTTGAAGGTGTCGCGCTGCGGATCGATGAAGCGTCCGTCGGCATAGAATGGCGCGAATTCGGGATGGGTCGCGGCGGAGAACAGGTCGTCGGCGTCGCGAACGAAGCTGACCTTTTCCGATGTGTAACGGATGCCGCCCGTCACCTTGAAACCGGCAAGGCCGGTGTCGAACGTACCCTGCGCGTAGCCTGCGATGGCCTTGCTCGTGGTCGTCCCCGCATTGATCTGGGGCGGCAGGCCAAGCTCGTTCAGGATGTAGCTGGTGTTGCGCGTGTGATCGGCGATCTTGGCCGCATAGACGCCGGTGACGTATTCGAGACGCCCGTCGATCGCCTTGCCCACCAACTGCAGTTCGTCCGAGATCTGCTCGATCGTGCCCCGGCTGCCCTGAGCGCCCGTCTGCGCATTGCCGCGTCCGTCGATGCCGTAGGAAGTCCCATCGAGGTCACCCGCGTCGAGGAAGCCGACATGGACATAACCGAACACGTTCTTGAGCGTGACATTATCCGCGATCTCAAATGACGTGATGTTCGACACCACCCATTTCGAAATGCGGTGATCCCCCAGCGAGTCGACGTCGACCACGAAAGGACCGCGTTCGCGCTGCGCCTGCGCGAAATCGGCGAGACCGGGGAACAGCACATTCGTCGGGACGAAAGGATAACCCGGCGCATTGGCACTCGCCGGCACGACGTAGGACACCGAACCGGAAATGTTGGTGCCCTTGTCATGGTAGTATTCCGCGACAAGATCATTGGTAAAATCGGGCGACGGCTTGAGTGTAAGACTGAACCTGACGCCTTCCCGCTCGATCTTACCCAGCTTGCTGCCGTCGTAGAGATTGAGCTGATACCCGTCCCGCGACCGGTAGACCCCCGCCACCCGCACGAGCACCTGGTCCTCCACGATCGCGCCGCCGACCGCGCCTTCGAGCTGGAAGTCGTTGAACCGGCCGTAACGGACCGATCCGTAGCCGGACAGTTCGTCGGTAGGCTTGCGCGTGGTGAACAGCACCGCGCCGCCGGTCGCATTGCGGCCGAACAGGGTGCCCTGCGGCCCCTTGAGCACCTGCACCGACTGCAGATCGTAGAAGGCCGTCTGCCCCACGCCGCCCACCTGCACCTCGTTCACATAAGGCAGGACTGCGGGCAGCGAGCTGGTGAAGGTATCGACCGTCTGCCCGCGCAGGGAGTAGTTCAGCTGGTTATCGTTCTGCTGCGCTTTGACCGTCAGCCCCGGCGCCGCCATCTGGAGGTCGCGCTCGGACACGATCGCCTGTCTGGCAAGGGCGTCACCGGTGACGACAGATACGGCGACGGGCGTACGCTGTAAGCTCTCCGAGCGGCGCTGGGCGGTGACGATGATTTCGGCCGATGCCGCAGCCGTGGATGCGCTCTGCGGCTGTGAAACCGGTACTTCCTGGGCGGCGGCATGGCTCGATACGGCAAGCAGCGCCACGCCGGCGCTGGACGACAGAAACTTCTGCAAGGCCATTTGGTGTCCCCTCCGACATCATTCCTTTCCGGCTTTGTCGCCGGATGAAGGCTCTCCTGGTCCGCGCGATTGATTTTTTGGCCAGAAGGCAGTGCGCGAACTGCGACTCAACCTATCACAAGATAACTGGTTTACAAGTAGGCCAGTCGTTACATTTCTCAATGATTATGGCGATGGATACGGACTATGCAGCATTTTCAAATTAGATCGGCCGTTATAATGGCACCGGAATTCGACCATGCCCACAAGTTTCAGCCAGGTTGAGCTGGCATGGAAAGGGACGTGCTGCATAAGAAGGGGGGAGCCCGCATGTTGTGCACGTGCCAAACGCAGCAATCGGCAGAAATCGCCAGTTCGCATGAACGAGATACCACTGATGTCAGACGACAACGCCTCGCCCAATGAACCATCGTCGGCCGCCATCGCGGACCAGCTGGTGATGCACACGATAGCGATGATCGCGCATCAGGGGCTCGACAAGCTGTCGCTGCGCACCATCGCCGCACGATCGGGCTGCTCCACCGCCTATATCTTCCAGAAATTCGGCAACCGGGACGGTCTGGTCCTCGCCGCTCTCGATCGGGCCATCGCCATCGAGCGGGCGAGCCACGCGGACCTGCTGGAACAACTGTCTCCGCTTCCGGTCGGGCAAACGGCGCTCGGGGATCTCCTCTGCTACTACGTGGAAACCAGAGCTGCGGCAGATGTACCCCGCTTCATGCTGTCCTGGGTGGCGAACAGCGTTCCCGCCCACATCGCCGGCCTTCTGGGCATATGGCACACGATGCGCCGCGACTTCTGGGAGGCGGTGAGCCTGCGATGCGGACTGCAACCCGACATGCCCGCGATCCTGGCCGCCTATGCACTCATGGAAGAAAGCTACGCGGTCGCGCTGCAGGGGAGCCTGCGCTACGACCTGCTTCTGAAAGAGACCATACGCGCCCTGCTGGGACTCAATCGGTCCGCCGACGCCAGCGAGGAAGTCAGCATCGCCGACACGCTCAATGTCGTCCCTCCACCGCTGGGGCCGGGCACGCCCGATGCCAACGGCTCCATTCGCGACCGCCTGCTGTTTCACGCACGGGAGGAAATACTCCAAAACGGCATCGGCGCGGTCAACCAGCGGTCGGCGGCACGCAACGCCGGAGCGTCAAATTCCGCGATTGCTTATTACTTCGGCTCGATGGATGCCTTCGTGGACGAGGCGATCTGGCGCGCCATGCTGTCCGACATACCTCCGGAACTCGACCCCAACAGGACCATCGAAGGACGGCGTCTGTCGGTACAGCAGTGGCTGACAGCGTTGAGCCGGCACCTGCAGGGCGCGAATGACGGCGAACCCGCAGGGTTCTATTGCACCTATGCACGGCTGACAGTTCAAACCTGCCTCCTCGCGCACTCGCGCCCTTCCCTCAAACCGCTGGTGGTGTTCCTGCGTGAACTTGACGGCTGGGGGACTTATCGCACCAGTCGCAACCTCGAAGCAACTTTCAAACCCATAGGCCGGGACCAGGCATCCGCCTTCGCCATCTGGATCAAGGGTTCCGCAGTCATCAACGCTGTAGCGGATTCAGGAAATCCGATCACAGTGGGCGCCCTCAGGTCGGGAGCTGCCTGGATCTTCGAAACGGAGCAACAGTGACTCTAGGATACGGGAACACTAAAGCGTTCATTCTGAAGCAGGGCATGGACGGCGTTCCCGTGGCAGACATCCGCCGCACAGCCGGGATCAATGCTGACTGACACCGGGCCGGTCGGAAACCTCCGCTACCGGATATCCACGGCCGGCGATCTGGGCCACCGAATCACGCTTGAACTCATCGCTGAAATTGGGCTTCCCCATCGTCGCCTCCTGTCCTCCAAATTAGGATAGAAGGCGTCCAGAATTCTAGGGGCTGCTCACACCAAACTCGATTTCTACGGCGACGAGCTCAGCGCAGAAGCTGCAAGCCGTCTCACCGCTTGCGAGGTCTTGCTCGACGAGTACGCCAAGCAGGTCTTCGAAGCCCAAGAGGAAAATCGCGGCGCAACCTAGCGCTCGCCGAACGTCAAAAGGACATCCATGCCATCCGTGCCGGCAAGTCCGCCATCATTCGTGGACGTTCATGTATTCCTCGATCGCTACCCGGTCGGTCACCAGGCCGTTTTCTGGCGCCATAGGGTCTGCATGGCCAAGTGCTAAACCCGAGACGAGAATCTGGTCGTCCGGGATTCCCAACTCGCGGTGAACCACTCCGCCAAATTCACACCAGGCTTGTTGAGCACAAGTGTCTAGTCCCCGCGCCCGCGCTAGGATCATTACGGTTTGCATGAACATACCGCAGTCAACCCATGAGCCTTCTGTGAGTTGGCGGTCGAGTGTGAAAAAGAGTAAGCGCGCATTTCGTAACACGTTGCTTCCGGAGGCAGTGCGGCCATCACAGTTGACGCTGGACGAGACAGGCCACCGCGGCGACGTCGGCAGGTCAGGCGTGTTTTTCGAAGTTGAATGGCAGCAGGTCGTCGATATCGGCGTCGAGAGGTCGCTGGGGCAGTTCAGTGAGAACATGGCGTAGCCACGCGAGAGGCTCGACGCCGCAGGCGCGGCAAGTCAGCATCAGGCTATAGGTGACGGCGCTCGCCCGTGCGCCTTCCACGGTGTCGCAGAAGAGCCAGGATTTTCGTCCCGTTGCTATCACATGTTCATTCTGCCCATGTCGGGCAGAAGGTAGAGTTTCGTT
>NZ_JABXWS010000087.1:0-101646 GCF_015594425.1 Novosphingobium sp. HR1a | reverse complement strand
CGAAAAAGAGACCAACCGGGGCACCGAAGAACTCGAAATTCCGCAACATGGCGGCTTTGCGAGCGACGTAGTCATCGCGGGCGATACCGTAAAGATTATATAGACCGTAGCCAACAGCCCGACGCCGCGACAAATAGGGTTCTGGAACAGGCGATGGCGCGTAAGCATATTCTTCCGACTTCTCGCCTCGTTCGGCATCCTGGATTACTGCCGCGCTCAGTCTTCTCTTCGTCTCTCCAGCGACAACGACAACCTTCCAAGGTTGAAAGTTGGTGCCTGATGGCGCCCGAGAGGCTTTGATGATCAGATCACGTACTTCTGCCATCGATACCGGCGTATCCAGGAACCGGCGGATCGATCGACGACTGGCGACAACGGTCTCCACTGCGATTTGCCGATGGTCCATATTATGATTTTCGCGGTGCGTGGCGCACGAAGACATAAGGGCTCCAATCTGAAGTAGGTATTGTGTCTCTCGACATCGAGCCACCCAAGAACAGGTGATCCCCGGGTGATCGGATGAGGGTAACACGGCCATTTTGTTCGACGAGGACGGGTGGTTCTGACGGCAAGAGCAGTTTCCTGAAAATGGCTGCCCGCCCCGACTGGCAAATGCCCGGAGGATTTTTAGCGACGATGGTGACGAGGAAATAGTGCCCGCGGCGACCTTGCGCCAATCCGGATCCGATGACTATTTAGATGATTATCGACATAATGAAACACTTTGGAATGTGGTTGCTTCATCATGCGCATTGATCCTCGACTTCTCATCGAATTCGCCGCTGTCGCGGAAGAGGCGTCGTTCACAAAAGCGGCCGAACGCCTTCGCATTGCGCAGCCCTGGCTTTCGGCACGCATAAAGAAGCTCGAAACCATGCTTGGCTTTGGGCTCATAGATCGGACCACTCGCCATGTCGCTCTGACGCAACGAGGGCGGACCTTCCTCGAAGCAGCACGCGCCGTCACCATTGCAAGCGAAGCCGCCAACGCACTGGCACAGAACCTTCGCCACCGGGAGCGGGTTGGTTCAAGGCCCCCGTTTGAAAGCAGGGTTGAGCCGGAGTGATCTGAGCGATGCGGAATAGCGTGTTTTTAAAGACTTACTGCCGATAGAAGCGGCGAACCGTGGGCGCGGCCGTCGCCCGAGGATAACCGGTCGATCATCAACGGGATACTTTGGCGGCTCCGCCGCGGAACGCCGTGGCGCGATGTTCCGCCCAAATACGGGAATCGGAATACGATCTACCTTCCGTTTCGGCGCTGCCGAAGCCGGGGGCTGGGAGGGGGTGTCGGTCACGTTGGCCGAGGTCATGACAGCCGTCACTACAGCATCGATAGCACCACCGTTCGCGCCCATGTTTCGGCAGCGGTCGGCAACGGGGTCTCATCAACGAGCTCTTGGCCGATCGCGGGTCGGGTTTACCAGTCACTGTCTCGCTGACGCCCGAGGACGGCCGATCGCATTCTCAGGACCTAGTCGTACCCGACCTTCTCTTTGCAAGGGAACTGGATCACGAATTCGGTGACCGCCTGTGCGGTCTGGGTATTGTCATAGAGGCGTTGGATGGCGGCGAGGTGACCACGGTTAATGATCTGATCCCGGAAAACTGGATCGCTTGGAGTTAGAGTTTTTCGCCGTAATCTCGCCTGGCTGGGAGGAGCGAAGGACGATGAAGGCATCCAGATTCTCAGACGCACAGTAGGCGTTCATTCTGAAGCAGGGCATGGACGGCGTTCCCGTGGCAGACATCTGCCGCAGAGCCGGGATCAGCCAGGCGACCTACTTCAACTGGAAGAAGAAGGACGACGGCATGTTGCCGCCGGACATGCGCCGATTGAAGCAGCTCGAAGACGAGAACGGGAAGCTGCGATCGAAAGACAAGGCACGGCTCGATCCGTGGATCGCCATGGTAGTTGAGACCAAACTTGCGGCATTCGCCGCCGGCGTCGAGGCCGACAAGGATGCCGTTGCCGCGGCGATCTCAACGCCGTGCTCCAACGGTCAGGTCGAGGGCGAGATCAACCGCTTGAAGGCCATCAAGCGGCAAATGTACGGGCGCGCCAAAATCAACCTGCTCAAGGCCAGGCTTATGGCACCCGCATGCTCCGAATTGCACCGAATGTGAGTTGGCCCACCGTTTGCGTGCGGATTGACAGCCAGGAGCAACAATCCAGACTCGCTTATCGCTTTATTTGAAAATCGACCGGAACGGTCAGTTCGACACTATCGGGTTTTTCCTTGGGTATCGCAGGCAGCGGCTGTGCCCGCTGTAGAGTATCCAGCGCGGCTTGATCGAGGTCGCGCGAGCCCGACTTCTGGACGATCTGGGATGATAGCACCATGCCGGCCCGGTTCATGACGAAGCGAACAAGAACGGTCCCTTGGTGGCGAGCCGCGCGCGCGCGCGCTGGATAACGGCGGAACCGCTCCAGGTGCGCCAGTATCTGCCCCTCCCAGTTGGGCTGCGCGTTGTTGGAAACCCGGCTTGCGGGTGTGGGCGCGACGATATTCTTGGGAGCGGTGGTTTCGGGAACCGGTGGACCAGGATCAATCACCTCGACAAGCGGCTCGTGCGTTTCTGTAGCCGACAGGGGTGGCGGGACGAGCCGGATCAGGGGCGTCGGAATCACGATGTCGGGCTTTACAACGGGTCGCGCCTCTTGGCTCTCGACCTGCTGCGGACCAGGGGCGACTTCCCGGACAGGCTCTGCCGGCGCGGCCAGCGGAGCCAGTTCCATGACCGTGAGCGGTCGTGTCGTCGAGACAACCGGCGAGCGAACCGCCTTCCATGTGAACAAGGCTGCGGCTAGCATGAGCGCGAACAGAGATGCCGTGCTCCCGAAACCGGCGAGACGCGTGCGCCAGTCCATCGGTTGCTCACAATAGCGCGCGTAAGTGCACGGCACCTCTTCGAACCGAACGCCTGACGCTGCCGATCCGATCGCGTCGCTCCTTTGCCTGGGTCGATCGGGATAATAGGGCCGGAAGGCAATATGGCCTTCAGAGACAGGCGTTTCGCCATTGTTTGTTTCACGCTGGGCTCTGCGATAGCGTCCCGGCCTCATGGTCGCTCTCCTAGCTCCGGTCGCCGAACGATCCATGATGCCCAGAACAACAGGAATGCCAGGATTGCTCCAGACAAAGGCGGACCCGGCCGGACGTGGAACCAGAACAATCCGAACCCTGCCGCCATGCCCGCGCATGCCGCGATCTTGGCGCGGCGTGGTACCGCGCGCTCCTTGCGCCATGCGCGTAGCCCCGGCCCGAAACGAGGATGATTGAGCAACCAGGCTTCCAGCTGAGGGGACGAGCGTGCAAAACAGGGCAGCGCCAACAAAAGAAAATCAGTCGTGGGAAGCAGCGGCACGAAGATGCCGATGAAGCCAAGGGCAACGAGCATCAAAGCCAGGACGAGCCATCCGGCGCGGGCTGCCCGTCCGCGCCGGAGGAGTTCGTGGTGCGTTGCCTCAGCCAAGACGGGCATCGACATGCGCCTGTACCCGCGCGAAAGCCGCCAGCGCGCCTTCATTGACATCCCCTTCCTGCGCATCGGTCAGGATCACGGCATCAAGGGCGGAGGTGAACGCGCGCCAATGCGCGGCCGGGCCCTCCGTTGCGGGCGCGAGATGCCGCGCACCGTGATCGTCGGACAGCCCCAGCTTCTGCGCTTCCTTGCGGAGCAGCGCTGCCCCCATGTTCGAACCTTCGGCGACGTAAAGCCAGCCCAGCGCGGTTCCCAGGTCAAGCAGCGTGTCGACAGCAAAACTGGGCGCCCCTGATATGGGCGCTGCAACATCAAGATCCTCCATGTCCGCCACGACAAGCGGGAGACGGCAACGCTTCATGAGGTCCGGAAAGGCCACCTGAAGGTGCGGTTGCGCGTAGAGAGCCGCCACGTCCCGGTGGAACAGGTACTGGATGCCCAGAAAGCGCTTGTAACGTTCAAGGGTGGCGAAGGAGAACCCGGACATGATCGAGTGGTCCACACCCTCATGGACACCGCGGGTAAAGGCCTTGAGCCGCTTGGCGCGGCTCTGCTCATCAATGGGATGTTCGGTCGTCGCTACGGTCATGGGCAATTCCCTGCCTGGTTGATTGTCTGATGAGCAGGATACCGGGGCGGCCCTGCTTTTCGCCCCCCTTTCCGATCGTCTCCGATGAGGGTGTGAAGCTCGGATCGGGGGGAAGATGGTTCCGCGCGGGAAGGGCCCGAACATCGGCCTTCTGCCCGATTTCGGAATGGCGCATCGGGAGAGCTAGAACGCACGGCTCAGCCTCACGCTGGCGGTGGTGCGCTTGTAGGAATAGAGCCAGTCGATGTTGCTTTCGACGCGATTGTGCTGGAACACAACCTCAGGCGTCAGCCCGGCGAAAGCGAAACCGGGGAAGCGCGCGATCGCCGTGGCATTGAACTGGTCATCGCTCCGCTTGGCGGCGAAGACGGCGCTATAGGCGCGGTTATCGCGATGCCGGTAGGAACCGAGAAGAAGAAGGCTGGCGCTTTTGCCTAGCGTCCTGCCGATCCCCAAGCGCCCGCCCCATTGCCGGTAGGCGTTGGTGGCCGCCGGAGTGTCCTTCACGGCAAGATCCGGGCCGCCAAACACCGTCCATCCCGGCGCCGGCGTATACCACGCGGTCAGGCTGGTATCGATGAGCGGGCCATCCTGGGAACTGAAACCGCGCTGCCGGTAGCGATAGTCGCGATAATTGCCCTCAAGCCGGAGCAGTACTTTACGGGACAGGGTATGCTGCCACTCGGCATTTGCGCCCCAGGCATCGTAGAGGACGGATGAACCTAACGTCCCAATGTCAAAGGATGGCGACAGCGAGAACGTGTCACGCGCAGACTGATATTGGTAGCCAAGCCGCATGATGAGGCTGGCTTGCGAGTACTCATGTTCACTTGGGTACACATCGCCGAAAAGGAGCGCGCGGGCGCGCAAACCGTGATGGCCCGATATCGGAATGCTGCGGTTGAGCGAGCCTTCAAAACTGATCCCCATGGCCTTTACCGCATCGGGCAACTGCCGGTCGAACAGGCAAGTGCCGTCGCTGGTCGCCAGCAGGCAGGTGTAGCTTTCGGACGATTGATTGAGATTGGTGCTGTAGCTGGGGCCTATGGCGATATTGCCTTGCCAGCCCCGCCGCTGTCTCAACGCCAGGAGAAAGGCGTCTACGGTACGGACCACCCCCGTCGATCTGTCGCCATCTACAACCAGGCGTTCGCGCACCTGCCGGAAGGCGTCCTGCGCTTCACGGTCCTTGCGGTTTTCGAACAAGACCCGCGCCAGTTCTAGTTGGCCCGACATGAGATCGGGGTCGAGCTCCACCAGTGCACGATAATGCCGTTCGGCTTCACCCAGCTTGCGATCCTGGCGCGCAAGCGCGCCCTTGGCGAAAAGCACGAGTTTGGGATCACGATCTGTGTATCCCTCATAGGCCGTCAGAAAACGGCGAGCCTCGCTCCATATGCGGCGCCGGATCGCAATATAGAGGGCCTGTCCCATCTCATCGACATTATCGCCGACCGCGTAAGTCTTGCCGTCGATTTCCAGCGACGTCGGGGGCCCGTCCAGCGCGTCGGCATCTTCGAGAAGCCGGGACTCTGTCTTGCGCTCCTGCCCCTGCAACTCCTGATCAAGGCGCAGCCTGGTATCCTGTTCCGCTGTGCTCTGTGCCAGAACAGGGACCGAAACGCATGGAGCGGCGGCACACAGAAGCGTTGTCAGACCCGTTCGACAACGCGATGCAATGGCAAAATTCAAAATCGGCATGTTAGGCTTCGATCTCTGCGGCGATTTCGCGCAAGAGAGGCCAGAGCCGGGAAAGCCCGGCCCTGACCTCGGTGTTCACAGATGCGCGATCACTGCTTGCCGCCAAAGGCGGTATCGTACTGGCTGCTGCTGAACTCCACGATGCCAGCCAGCGCCTGGGCCGTAGACCCGAAGAACTGGCCGCTCACGATACCGCTGCTGGCGACCGGCACCGTGGCACTGGTGGAAAGGTTGGACGCTTGCGCGTCAACGCCGGTGATCGTCGAGCCCAGGATGTCGGCCGTGCCGATATCGACCTTGTAGTTGGCCGACTGAATCGAGCCGGTCAGCGTGTCGTCGACAAAGTTTGCGGTGAAAGTCCCGCTCAGCTGACCATTCCCGGCATAGTTGCTCACACCGTAGACGTTATAGTTGACCGCCGTCCCGGTGAGCGCATTCACGGCTGCGTTCGTCGAGGCGCCGGTGCCGCCGAAATAGACGGTGTGGTCGCCGGCCGATGCGCTGCCGGTCTGGCTCCATTCGCCGTAGTAAACGTCATAACCATCGACCTTCGAGAAATCGAAACGACCATATTTCGAATGATCGGTGGTGGTGCCGGTCGGGTTGTCTACCGTGGTCACGATGTTGGCTGTCGGCGTAGCCGTCCCCTGCAGACCTTCGAAATCGACGAAAAAAGTGCCGGGCCCGATAGCCGGAACGGAGATTCCGACCTTCCCGATCGTATGAGGCCCAAACGGGACGTTGCTGACGCCGATCTGGACCTTTGCCGAGTCGCTCGTATCGGAAACGATCTGCGCCTGTGCGGTCCCCGCGAGAGCGAAGGAAACGGCCATGGCGCCAACAACGGCTTTGAGATGAACGAATTTCATTCTAGTTCTCCTGCGATCAAAGCACCTGACCATCAGGTGCTCTTGTCCAGGGTCGCCGCCGTCATCCCGTTTGCAGATGGCAGATGCGGTGGCGGCCCTGAATCCCGTGTCAGAACCGTCCTGTCAGGCTCAGTCGTACCGTCCGTCCCGGAGCGGGCAGCATCGAGCGCGAAAGCGGGTCCATGTAATAGCGGTCGTTGAGGTTCGTGCCGGCCAGTTCGGCGCTGAACCGATCGTTGAGGCGAAAGCGCGCATAAGCGTCGAACGTGATGATCTCGCCCCATGTGTAGGGGATGTTGAGCGCGCACCCGCTGACGCACGTCTCGCCAGTGGTCCATTCCTCCAGCGGGTCGGAATTTTTGTAGGCGCTATACCAGGTCAGGCGCCCGCCAACCTCAAGACGTCCCTCGAAGAAGCGTCCACCGACGTTCCAGTTCACGCTGGCCTCCGGCGTGGCCTGGGTCAGCAGGAAGCTGCTGACGAAACCATATTTGACGCAGTTCGGCACACGATAGCCGCGAGCAGTGTCAATTCGCACTGCCACGTCTTCATCGCAGACTTGGTTCTTGGTCATATGACCGGCACTGATATCGGTGAAGAAGCGCCCATTATCGAAGCGCGCCTGCAACTCCAAGCCGGCGATGGTCTGCCTGTCGAGATTGCTGAACAGCAGGTTGCTGGTACGTTCGATAACGTCATGTGTGGTGTTGTGATACCAAGTGAGCTTGACGTCGGCGCGCTGGCCCTCGCCGCGCAGCCCGAAAAGCGGCCGCAGGTCCTGTATGAAAGCGGCTTCCCAGGATTTCATGCGTTCAGGCTTCAAATTCTGGAAGGGATCGATCGACGCGGAAAAGCCGATCGTGCTCTCGAACATGCTGGGCCAGCGCAGCGCCTCGGCATAGCGGACATAGCCGCGGCTGCTGTCGCTGATGTAAACCGTCGCCGATACGCTTGGCACCCAGCCATGCCCGGACTTGCGCTTGGTTTCAGTGATGGAAATCAACTCGTTTACCGGGCTGACCACACATGTCCCGGCAGCATAATTGGTAATCGAGTCCAGATAGCCGTTGATGCAGATGTTGCCGGAGCGGCTATACTTACCCTCCGCATCCGGCAGCCAGTCCGATCCGGCATGAGTTACCTCGAATGCGTACGGATTGGCCGCATAAGCTGCCACCTGCCTCGCGACGGCCCTGTCGATTGCCGCCTGCGAGGCACCGGTGCTGGCCAGTTCGGCCCTGCGCCAGGCTTCGAAGGCCTCGACCCCGAATTCCGACGTCTGGTAACTCGTCGTGCTCTTGAAAGCATAGGACTGAAGGATCGAGCCGCCACTGGCTTCGATCAGTTTGGGCAGGAAATCGTCCTTCGCCCAATAGCCGGTATAGGCGAGGCCCGCATTGAGCTTCAGGAAGCTGACAGGCTTCCATTCGCCGCTCAGATTAATGCGATACTCCTCGCGGCGCCCTTCGCGCGGATAGGCGCGCGAGCCAAAATCCGTGTAGAGCAGGTAATCGTCGTTCGATCGCAGTTTCTCGTGCTGCCAGTTGGCATCCAGTACAAAACTCAGTTTCGATGAGAGGTTGAACTGGTTGCTCGCACTGAAGCCGAAGCGATCGTTACGCGAATTGGCTAGCGCCGTGTTGACGATGATGGGATTGGCCGTCGAGGCCGCATTGGGAAAGCCGCCCGCGCTATAAGTATCGCTGACGGTATCCGTCAGCCAAGCCGTTGCCTTGAAATCGATGAAACGGCTGTCGGGCTGCCATTTATACTCGGCGTTCCAGGCCTGGGCATGCACCTTGCTTTCGGGCCACTGGATATTGCCGAAGGTATAGCCATCGCCCGTCGTCATGATCCGTGAAGGCATGATCTCCCCGAACCGCGACCCAGTATCGCGAAAGCCGATTTGCAGCGCCTGGTGGTCGGCGATGTTCCATTTCGCCTTGAGCATCACCGATTCCAGTTCGCTCGATGTGTTCGGCACTTCGTTGCCGGGCTCGTAATGGAGACCCAGCACGCGAACATAGGTAGTCGCGCCCAGAGCAAGGCCTTCCTGCTGGTAATAGTCGGCCTTGTTCGTGCCCGAGAAGTAGTTGCCGCGCTCTCGGAACGCATAAGCACCGAACAGCTCAAGGTCGCCAATGCGCCCCGCCGCCGCGATCCGGATCGCCCGGTCGCCGGCCGAGAACGCTTCGTTATCGTCTTTGGTCCGCAGGTTCACGCGCAGCGAAGGATCGCCGTAGGGGAAACTGGCCGAGAAACCTGTCGGAAACCCCGGAACGTCGAGATGATTTTGCCCGGTCAGCAGTGTTGGCCAACGCGGGTTGGTCGAGTTGTTGCCGCCTTCCAGCTTCAGTTCGATACCGAAGGTTTCGCCGGGCTTCAGGATATCGGCTGCGTCGAGCGTGTTGACGACCACCGCGCCGCCAGTTGATCCGTTGACCCCGCGCGTGGACACCGGCCCCTTGAGAACCTGGATGCCGGAGATCAGGCTGGGATCGATGTAGCTGCGGTTCCCCGCGCCGTTATAGCCCTTCCAGACCGTCAGCGCCTGCTCGGTGCCATCGATGATGACCGGGACCCGTCCTGGCCCCTGAATCCCGCGAATGCTGGGATCGAGCGCGCCGCCATTGCGCGCGTCGCCGCTGAACACGTTAACCATGCCCTTGAGCACGTCCGCCGTGTTGGTGCCGAACGCTCCACCTCTTCGCGGCTTGCGAAAGTGGAGGAAACATCGCGGTCGTAAATCTCGTCCTTGCGTCGCTCGTCGCGCTGGGCGCCGGTTTCCTGTGCGGCGACGGCAACATCGCCCGTGCCTTCGACCCGTAGGGGACCCAGGACAACCGTCTCGCCCTGCCCTTGGTCGGCCACCGACACCGCAATGCGGCGCAAGGACACGATCCTGCCGTCGATGCGCGCTGCAAAGCCCGTCGAAGCCAGGAGCCTGTTCAGCGCCTGCGAGGCACTCATCGTGCCGCGCACCGCAGGTGCCGAGATCCCGCGCACCTGATCCGCGTCCATACTGACCTGAAGCCCGGACTGGCGCCCAAAGTCCGCCAGGGCATCGACCAGCGATTGTGCTGCTATGTCGAACTTGCGAGGCGCCTGCACATTTGCTTCCTGCACTTGCGCATGCGTCGGTGTATTCAGCCCTGCGGCAGCCACTGAAGCCAATAGCGCGCTCATCCAGAGCCGCCGCTTTGCAAAACCTTGGAAAATACCCCCCGAACCCACCTCTTGCATTCCTTCCGTCTAAATCGTGCGCTCAACCTGAATCGCTATTGCGACGCAATTGCACTACTTAAACGTACCAGCTGAAATGGATTCCGGAAAAAAATGGAGGGCGCGCAAAAAACTTAGTCGGTCGTGACAATGCGCACCCAGGGAGAAGCATTGATGACTCGCACGTCATGCGCCCGTGTCAGGGCTTCAAGCGCCTGGTCGGGATGACTTAGATCGTAAATGCCGCTTACGCGGCGCTCGGCGAGCGCCGCTCCCCGAACGACGATATAGCCCTTGTACCAAGGACGGATGCGGTCGATCACGTCTGCGATCGACTGGTCGTCGACGATCGCAATGCCCTCGCGCCAGACGGCCACTCGGTCAGGACGGATCGCACCGCGCACGGCCCTGCCCGCCGCGTCAGTCGTTAGCGACTGTCCCGCTGTTAAAAACACCCTATCGGGAGTTAGGCCTTCTGGTAGGGTCACCGCGACCTTGCCGCGCGCGACATCCACATCTGCGCCACGCTGGGTCTTTCGAACGGAAAAGGCAGTGCCCAGAACGGTGACAGAGCTGGCACCGGCCTCGATCCTGAACGGACGCGCCGTGTCGCGCGCGACCTCGAACCAGGCCTCTCCGCGCAGCAGGCTTAAGTTGCGGCCTTTTGCGCCATTGACGAAGGCAATGGCCGAATCTGGCGCCAGATGGACTTTGCTTCCATCCTCCAGCGTCACCAGACGGACCTGACCAGTCCCGGTCGTCTCGTCCGCGCGAAGCTGAAGCCAGAGACCAGGCGCGATCGCCCAGCCTAAAGCGAGGGCGATCGCGGTGGATGCCAGCGCTTTCCTGCTCCGCAACGTCGCGCGCGCCAAGGATGGCTGTATCCAGGCCCGCTTTTTTCGCGATGGTCCGGCAGCGGTAATCAGGAGGGAAACCCGTGTCGTCTCTTCCCACGCAGCGAGATGGTCCGGACTCGAGCACAGCCAGTCTACGAAAGACAGGCGCAGCGCATCATCTTCGGGATGGTCCTCAAGTTTCACCAGCCACGCGGTGGCCTGGCGGCTGAGATCGCCCCGCTCTGGCTCCACCTCCTCGTTCCCGCTCATCGCCTTGTCCTGTGGTGCGCCGCCGAGCGGCACATGCTTGTCGTTGCTTTACGCATTAAACGAACGGCACTCCTGAAATTCCGGAACTTTCTGCAAACGAGGTCAGTGCCTGCGCTTCAACGCCTTTTTGCAGAACTCGACGGCATCGATCACCAGTTCGGATGCGACACTTTTGGAGATGCCTAGTTCGACGGCGATTTCGATCAACTTCATACCGTCGAAGCGGTGCATCTCGAAAGCCCGGCGCGTCCGTGCCGGCAATCTCTCCATGGCTAAGCGAAGCCGTTCCAGTTCGTCCTTGGCCTCCAAGACAGCCTGCTGCGATGGCTCATCGCTCGGTACAAAGCCTGCCAGCCCTCCCCCATCGGGTATGAAGAGCCGGTTCGCCCGTCCCTGTTGGCGCTGCCTGTCGAGAGCGAGGTTCCCCACGATCCGAACGAGATAACCATGAGGTTCCTCAAGCTGGCGCGCGCCTGCAACTGCGCGGAAGCGCAACCAGGCCTCCTGCATCACATCCTCTGCTTCGCTAGAATCCCCGGTTATCCTCGTGGCGTAACGAAGAAGCTCCGCCTTTGCCGCGAGAAATACCTGAAGGGTATCCACTTTAGACACCCGATGTCGCGCCCCCGCCAACTCTAATGATGAGATGCTCAGTAGCACTTAGGAATTTGCGAACCAATCGCAAAAACGTTCATGAGTACGAAGATTCTTTCATAGCGATCCATACGAAATTGGCGCCAAGCCCGACCGACGGCATGTGGGGCGCGTTGCTGCCATCCTGCCATCGACCCGTCCTTGCCGCTCAAAGTCTGACGTGGTCCCGCCTTCTTGGACAGTTTGGCGGCTGAGTTAAGCTAATCCCATTTGCCGTTCATGCCGCCATTTTGGTTATGAGATGATGGGGGCATGCCCCCCATCACCTGATTGCGCGATCCGCCCATAGGCCTCTGCCGGGGTTTGTCCGGCCAGACCCGAGTGCGGCCTCAAGGTGTTGTAAAAGGTAATCCACCGGGTAAGACCAGATCCGGTTTCGAAGGCATGGAGATAGGCACACTCGTACTTCAGGGATCGCCAGAGGCGCTCGATGAAGACGTTGTCCATCCAACGCCCCCGACCATCCATGCTGATGCGAACCTCGGCCTCGCGCAGTACGCTGGTAAAGGCCTGCGATGTAAACTGGACGCCTCGAAGAACCGGCTGAATTTGGCATGATTTTGACGTGACGGCGCGGGAGGGTCCGGTGGGCCTCTGTTTTATCCTCCTGATCTTCTGATTTTCGGGGGTTGGACGGCCTGAAGGCGGGTTTTCGGCGTCACGCGGGCGCAGTTCGCCCCTCAAGCCAGGCGAGGCGTTGGAAATTATAGACGAGGTTCGCCATTCCGATTTTGATGCGGGCTCGGGCGATGCCGATGGTGCGCACGACAAGCCCCATGCGGTGTTTCTGGCCGGCGAACACGTGCTCGACTGCTGAGCGCACGGCGGAGCGCTTCGCATTGGCCCTGGCGATGCGCTCGGGCATCGGTCGGCGTGGCGGCTTCTTCTGATGGATGTGGCTGGTGAACATGCCCTTGGCGAGGAAGGCCTCGTTCTTCTTGGACCGGTAGGCGGTGTCGGCCCACACGCCCGAGCCGGTGTTGTCCTTGCTGACCACCTCGGGCAGCCGCGCGCCGTCGTGGGCCTTGGCGGCGCTCGCGTCCCAGGTGCGGATGAGGCCATGAGCTCGGTCGATGCCGATATAATTCTTGTAACCGAACATCGGGATAGCGAGGTCGACTGGCTTCGCCGCCTTGGGATCGGCGCCCTCCGTCACCTTTGCCTTGGTGTACTTGACGCTCCAGCGTGCATCGCGATCCTTCTGCCTGATCTTGGCCGGTTTCCAGCCCTCGGGCACTCGGCCCTCCTTTATCGCCATCTTCTCGGCCTCGGTGTTCCTCTGCTTGGGTGCCGGCACGACCGTGGCGTCGATGATCTGCCCACCCATGGCGAGATAGCCCCGCTCGGTGAGCGCGGCATCGAAGCGAGCGAACAGCCTGTCGATCGCCTTGGCCTTGACCAGCCTCTCGCGGAACAACCACACCGTCGTTGCGTCCGGCACCGTGCCGTCGATCCCGAGCCCTAGGTTGCGCTCGAACGACAAGCGATCCTTAATCTGGAACTCGGTGGCCTCGTCAGACAGCGAGTAGAGCGCCTGCAGCGAGGATCTTGAACATGAGGACCGGATCAAACGGCGGCCTGCCACCCTTGCCGCGGACACTTCGCCGCAGCGCTGCTACCAACGGGCCGCGGAAAGCCTCGAAGTCGACGACAGCCGCAAGCCGTTCAAACCGATCACCTGCCGCGCTCAACGCCTCGTATCGGTCCGAAAGATCGAAGAAACTCGCCTGTCCGCCATCATCGCCTCCACCCTCGTGCAAAGGCAGTGAATCACCTCAAGCCGCTAGGCGCCAGCGGTTTTTCGAGGCGTCCGGCTCTCTCCCGATACGCACCTCTTCGGCTCGCCCTAGCCATTCTAACGACTTGAGTTAATTTGAATGCGCTGCAACATATCCCCGCGCGACGTGACGATCGGGCTTGACCCACGCACGGCCGCGTAACGGGAAATGGGATGTGGAAGCGATGCAGCACGAAGAGACAGCCGATCTGCCTTACCTGCGCAAGGTCGTGGGCGCCTCGATGGCGGGAACCGTGGTCGAATGGTACGAATTCTTCCTGTACGGAACCGCAGCCACGCTCATTTTCGGCAAGCTGTTTTTCCCGGCCACCGGCAATGATCTGGACGGCGTAATCGCGGCCTTCGCCACTTATGCGGTCGGCTTCATCGCACGCCCCCTCGGCGGCATCGTGTTCGGTCACATCGGCGACAGGATCGGGCGCAAATCGCTGCTTCAGTTCAGCCTGATGCTGATCGGCTGCTCAACATTCCTGATGGGTTGCCTCCCCACGTTCGGCGCGATCGGTTATTGGGCGCCCGTGCTGCTAGTCGTGCTGCGCTTCGTCCAAGGCTTTGCACTTGGCGGGGAGTGGGGCGGCGCGGTCCTGCTGGTGGCAGAGCACAGCCCCAATCATAGCCGCGCCTTCTGGGGCAGTTTCCCCCAGGCTGGCGTGCCCTTGGGCAACCTGCTGGCAACGATCGTTCTGCTGGTGCTGTCGGCGTCATTGTCCGACGCACAGTTCCTGTCTTGGGGCTGGCGCTTCGGCTTCTGGCTCTCGGCCGTGATTGTCGGGATCGGGTATTACATTCGAACCCAGGTCTCCGATTCCCCGATCTTCGAAGCCGCCAAGGCCGAAGCCGAAGATCGGGCGCACCAGGGTTACGGGCTGGTCGAAGTGTTCCGGCGCTACCCGCGCGGCGTCTTTACCGCGATGGGCCTGCGGGTAGGCGAGAACATCCTGTACTACATGGTCGTCACGTTCTCGATCACGTATCTGGCGCATATCGGCGTCGATACGACCAAGATCCTGACACTGCTGTTCTGCGCCCATATCCTCCATGTCGTTCTGATCCCGCTGTTCGGCGCGATGGCCGACCGGATCGGGCGCAAGCCGGTGTACCTGCTGGGCGCAACGCTCACGATGGTATGGCCCTTCATCGCATTTCCGATGTTCGGCAATGCCAGTACGGCCATCGTGCTGGGAGGGATTTTCCTGGGCATGTTTATCCATGCGCTGATGTACGCACCGCAGCCCGCGATCATGGCCGAGATGTTCCCGACCCGGATGCGGTATTCCGGCGTCTCCCTTGGATATCAGGTAACCGCGATCTTCGCCGGGTCCTGGGCTCCCTTGATCGGCACCAGCCTGCTGCGTGAATATGACGACTGGCTTCCCATCGCGTTCTATGTCGCGGGAGCCGGAGCGATCAGCCTGATCTCCGCGCTCGTCATGACCGAAAGCAAGGGCGTGTCGCTGCTGGCCATCGACCGCGAGGACGAGCGCCGTCTGGGGACTTCAGGCTGATTTCGGCCCCCGGGGCGACGGGAAACCAGCCGAAGCCCAGCGCCGCAAAGAGCATCACCGTAGGCGCGACCAGAGCGGCCGGACGAATGGGCTCGACGGGAGATTTGCTCAGTTCCATCGTCAGATAGGCGAGCCAGAAGCACGTCGGCAGTGAACGTGTCAGCACGAACCGCCGCAACAGCGCAAGCGTCCCGGCGAGCCACGTCCCGACAAGCACCGCCAGCCCCAGATATCCTGTCTCCACGATGGTCTGGATATAACTGTTATGGAAGGAAAAGGCGGTTCCTTCCTGGCGAATGTCGAAATGTCGCCAGAGCCCGACCGCATCCGGGTTCGTCGGGGTCCAGAAACCGAAGTAGCCGGTCCCGAGCCAGGGACGTTCGGCTATGATGAACTGGGCACGATACCACAGGTAACCCCGCCCGGTAAGCCCGGCATCCTTCGACGACAACTGCTGCACTATTTCCAACAACTGCTCGAAGAAGACGGCGCCCAGGCACAAGCCTGCAACCAGCACGGCGGCGGCACCCGCCTTGAGAGCCAACGATCGCATGCGCAATGCCAGAAGCAGCACCAGTAGTGCGCCGCCCAATGCCAGCGAGGCCACGGCACCGGCAGACCGCGCCTGCTCGGTCGCGAGGATGCAAACCACGGCTATGCCTGCAAGACCGGCCGCCCATCCGAATGCCCGCCTCTCCAGGCTTGCCGCGAGCATGGCCACCGCCAGAAGTGCCCCCGTGGCGGCGCTGTCGGCAAAGTAGTTCTTCGCTTCTCCGCCAAGGCCGAACAGTGCCGGAGCCTCGGTCACGCCGTCCGGCCGCGTATGTCCGACAAGGAACGAAATCACGGTATAGCCCGCAAAGGCACAGAAAAGCCCTGCCAGCACCGCCCTCGGGCGAACAGCCTGCGACAGCAGCAGGCCCGCAAACGCGGTCACCGCCATCTGCACCGCCGCTCTGCCCGTCACCAGAGGCTGAACCGCCCATGCGATCGAGACCAGCGCGACGATGGGATAGGCCAGTTGCCACCGGCATCGCAGCAGGGCTTCGCGGCATTGATCGATCCTCAGCGCGGCATACAGGCACATCAGCGCCAACCCCGCCGCCGCGCCCGCCGTGCCCAGATTGGCGGGTATACGCGCCAGCACGATGAGCGCCGCGAAGGCGCCGTCCTGCACCGCCCTGTCGGAAAGAAACTGCGATATACGGCTCGGCGGGAGCATCACGGCCATGGTGGCGCTCATCGCCAGACTCCGGACTTCAGGAGCGGCGTTTTCAGCGTGCCGGTGAGCATGGGTTGCAGCAGGCGATCAAGCGGACGCTCCAGATGCCTGTGAATGAAGATTCCTGCCGCGACGGCGCTCCCCAGAGCCGCGGCCATCAGCAGCGGCGCGGTGCCCGGCTGCAGGATGCCGGCCCTTTCCGCAGCGATCGTCCACCCCTGCGTCACGAAAGGATGAGTCAGGTACAGGGCATAGCTGGCATCACCCGTCACCTGAAGCGGCTGCCATGTCAGGACGATACCCCCTTTCTCGGCAATCAGCGCGGCCAGCACGACCGCGCAAGCCGGCAGCAGCGACATCGGCCAGCCGCCCGGCAGCGGCCATCGCGCCGCAAGCAGCAGCGCCGCCAACGCAGGCAAGCTCGCCGCAGCCGCCAGCCGCGCCGCCGCCCGTGATGCCGGAAGATGAGGGTGGAGCCAGCCGAGGATCATTCCCGCCGCGAATTCGACCAGCATCGGCTGCGTCAGGAACCGCAGTTCAGGGCCAAGTTGGGGGCGCATAAGCATGCCAAGCACCACGGCGAGCACGAGCAACCCGGCGCCCATAAAGACTCGCCGGGTCACATCCTTCACTGTCAGGGTTCCGGCGAAGACGAGATAGAAAGCCATCTCCAGATTGAGCGACCAGCCCACGAAGAGGATCGGCCGCACCGTCCCGTCGGCACGCTCGCCCGGCAGAAAGGCGAGAGATCGCAGCAGCGCCGTCCAATTTCCCTGCGTCGCCCCCAGCAGCGACGGCGAAGCCAGCGCCACGACGAAGACCGCAATGGTAAGCGTCCAGTAGAGCGGCGCAATGCGCGCCAGCCGACCAAGCATGAACGCGGCCGGAGATACGCGCCTGCGCGAAGTCGTATGGACCATGATGAAGCCGCTGATGACGAAGAACAGGTCCACGCCCACAGCGAAGAGATCGAACAGACTGCGCTGCAGGCCAAGCGCTGCCCCCAGCACCTCCAGATGCACGAGAACGACGAGCAGCGCCGCTATCGCCCGCAAAGCCTGAATATTGAGAAACATGCGCCAGACGCCTCGAAGCCGAAGTACGAAACGTACCTCGGCTTCGATACATGCCCCCGGCCTGGCGGTCGACGCCGCCACCCGAGAGACTACTTCATTTTGGAGCTACTTCCTTGCAGCGATCACGCGAGCAAGCCGATTGTGCTGCTGTATTCGCTGTTGCTCATGAACGCGATGTCCGACAGGCCGAACTGCGCATCGCCCATCAGCGTGATCTTGTCCGCACCGATGGAAACCACGGTCGAGTTGGCGGTATGGCTGATCGAGACCGCGCTCGCATTCACGTTGACCAGGACCAGCTTGTCGATGCCATGCTGGAAGTCGGTCACCGTGTCCTTGCCATAACCGGCTGCGAACACGAAGATGTCCGCCCCTGCGCCGCCCGTCAGCGTATCGTTGCCGGCACCGCCGTTCAGAACGTCGTTGCCCGCACCGCCGTCGAGCATGTCGTCGCCGGCCCAGCCGAACAGCTTGTTCGCCGCTTCGTTGCCGTAGATCTTGTTGGACAGCGCATTGCCGGCGCCGTTGAGCGCGGCCGTGCCCGTAAGACGCAGAGTCTCGACGTTCGCGGGCAGCGTGTAGCTGACCGACGACAGCACGGTATCGTTGCCTTCATTGGCCAGTTCGATCACGCGGTCCCCCGCAGCATCGACGACGTAGATGTCATCGCCCTTGCCGCCGATGAGCGTATCGTTGCCGGCCCCGCCATCGAGATAGTCGTTGCCGCCAAACCCCGTCAGCACGTTGTTGCCGCTGTTGCCGATCATGCGGTTGGCGTCGGCGTTTCCGCTGCCGTTGATGTTGGCGGTGCCGTCCAGCCGCAGGTTCTCCAAGTTGGCGGACAGCGTGTAGGTCACCGAACTGAGCACCAGGTCCGAACCTTCGTTGGCGAATTCGACGATCTTCACCGCCGCATTGTCGACGCGGTAGATGTCGTCCCCGGTGCCGCCCTGCAAAACGTCGGCGCCGCCCGCTCCGTCGAGGTAGTCGTTGCCGGCCATACCTTTCAGCAGGTTGGCAGCGCTGTTGCCAATCAGGCGGTTGTCTAGTGCATTGCCGGTGCCGGTGAGCGCCTGGTCGCCGGTCAGCGTCAGGTTTTCGACATTGGCGCCAAGGATGTAGGTGTCGCTGGCGAACACGGTGTCGATCCCGCCGCCTACGGCCTCGATGACCTTGTCCAGCCTGGAACTGACGCGGAACGTGTCGTTGCCCGAAGTGCCGGTATAGACTTTGCCCGTCGTCGTGCCGGTCGAGGTCGAAGGCGTCGTCGGCGTGGGGGGCGGCGTCGGGGTGATCACGGGCGCGGTCACCACCGGGTCCGTGCTGACGGGCACAGTCGAACCGTTGGACGTATAGACGACATGCTTGCCGTTGCTCGTCGTCGAGACGGTATCGGCGGTCCGATAGGCGCGGATGTAGTCGATCTTCATCTCGCCGGCCGGCGTGCTCGCATCGCTCGGCCCGCTCCAGCTTGCAGTGCCGCCGACCGCGAGGTTGACGAGCATGTACATCTCTTTCTGCATCGCCGCCGGAGTGGCCTGACGCGCGACTTCCATGCCGTCGATGTAGTAGATGCGCTCGCCGTTCCAGTCGACACCGTACGTGTGGAACTGCGTGGTATCGACCACCGCACGGTCCTGTGCTTCCATGGTCTTGCCCGGCGTGCTGGTGCCGTGCGTGGTCATGTACAGGACGTTCGGGTCCTTGCCGTGCTGCTCGAAGATGTCGAGTTCGGGCGGCCAGGTGTTGTCGGTCGGCAGCAGCCAGAACGCCGGCCAGAAGCCGTTGCCCTCCGGCATCTTCGCGCGAATTTCGAAATAGCCGTACTGCTGCGCGAAGGTGAACTTCGAGGTCAGCAGGCCGGACGTCCAGGTATGACCGTCCATGTACTGCAGAATGTCGCTGCTTGCGCGCTCGGCGGTGATGGTCAGGACGCCATCGTCGATCGAGAACGGGTTGACGCCCAACGCCTTCTTGCCGGTGCCGCCCCAGTCCTCGTCGAAATAGAGCTGCGCTTCGGTGCGCAGGGTGCGGCTGGCAATCGAGCCCGGACCGCCCTTGCCGAATTCGGTGCGCCAGGTGCCGCCCTTCGAGTAGAGGCTGAGCGCGTTGAATTCGTCGCCGAAGGTCTGGGTGAAACCGCTGCGGTTGAGTTCGTAAGTGAAGTCGGTCGACGCCAGGCTGGTCGCCTTGACGTCGCGCAGGATCAGGTCTTCGCCATTGCCGAAATGCAGCACGGTGTCGTTGCCGACCTGCTGGGCGATCGACTGGATCTGCGCAAAGCCGGTGATCCCGTAGCCGCCGAGCTGGATCTTGTCGACGCCGGTAGCGAAGTCCAGGATCACGTCGCTGCCGTTGCCCGCCAGCACGATGAAGGTGTCCTTGCCGCCGCCGCCGAACAGCACGTCATTGCCCGCGCCGCCGTTGATCTGCTGCGCGAATTCGTTGCCGATGATGACGTTGTCGAGCGCATTGCCGCCGCCGTACCAGGCCTGGTTGCCTTCGAGGATCAGGTTTTCGACGTTTGCGCCAAGGATGTGGTAGACCGAGGAGCGGACGGTATCGATCCCCTCGCCCTGTGCCTCGAAGACTTTGTCCTTGATGGACGACACGATATACGTGTCATCGCCGGCGCCGCCGTAGTAGCTGTCCCCGCCGCCGTAGCCGCGCATGACGTCGCCTTTGTCAGTTCCCTTGAGTGTGTCGGCACCGGCAGTTCCGAAAAAGGTATTTACGGCACCCGAAGAACTGTTAAGTAGAACTCCGAATGCGTTCTTGTAGGAAAAAGCCATTATCTAAAACCCCGTCACGCAAGCGTAATTGCTCCGCCGTGTCGGGGGATTTGATATTTCAATTATTCACAATGCTGACATAACGACTGTGGTAAATGCATTTTAATCGATTACATTAATATAATTCTTTGTCTTTATGCGCATCGATTTTGAACTCATTGAGAAAATTCTCGTATATACTGCCTTGCGACGCTCACCGAGTTCGGCCAAGCCGAACATGAGCGCGACGGTCATCGTCGCCGCCACCAATCCTCCCGCCAGCGATCCACGGCTACCGGGCCATGCGACCGCGATCAGCACCATGACGGGCAGATGCATGATGTAGAGCGTGAAGCTGGCGCCTGCGCAGAACCGCGCGCATCGTTCCAGCCAATGCGGCCATATCGTTCGCGAGGGCACGCAAGCCGCAAAGACGACGATCGCCATCGCCAGCAACATTGCAAGCACCAGGTAATAGCCCATGCTCGCGGCCAGCACCGCCGGCTCGCCCCATTCGAACAACGGCATGGCCGCGAACGCGCACCACTTGCGCAACGCCGCGGCCGCCAGCGCAATCGCCAGTAACGCTGCGGCGCCCCACAAGGCAGGCAACCGGCAGCCTCTGCGCACCAGCGCCCATGTGGCGACCCCGATCAGCCAGAGCGGAAATGCCAGTGCGATGCGCGGCCCGCACACGAGCAGCCACAATACCGGGAATATCCACCGCCAACCGGCCCTGACGTAGAAAATCAACGCAAAACCGACGTAATACGCCGCTTCGTAGCCCAACGACCAGAACGGTGCCCCGGTGCTGATCATCGCGCGGTCGAACCAGATTTCGTTCGTGAAGGTAAGATAGCGCAGGATCGGCCACCATCCTGGAGGTGCGCCCATGGCGCCCGCATTCAGGTTGGCACTGCCTGCCGCATAAGCCTGCGGATGCAGCGAGGAGCCCACTCCATGACACACGGCCATGACCACGATGGCCAGCGGGACCACGGAATACATGCGCAGTGCGCGCGCCCTGGCGAATGCCTGCCAGTCACGCTCCCTACTTTGCGCCACGAAGGCGATGACGAAGCCGGACAGCACGAAGAAGACTGCCACGCCCTCCTTGGCGCTATGCCCGACCATCGCGGGAAGCCCCATGCCATAGACTTCGCCGGCATGCCCCAGAAGCACCAGCAATGCCGCAAGCAGGCGCAGCAGATCGAGAAATACCGACAGGTTCCGGGTCAAGACATGCTCCATCAGCCAAAGCACGATCCGGGCATTGGCTGATGGAGCGTAGAAATCTCAGGCGGTGCCGCTCAATCTGAAGTGCATCCGAAATACAGGCAATTTTCGCCTGCAGAGCAGCGGTCGCCCCGTTCCCGTCAGAAACCGACCACGAGGGCGGCAATGAGGGCCCAAAGCAACAGGCTGATCGCCAGTCCGGCCAGCCATCCGCGCCACAAGATCGGGCGCGCGCCGATCGGCTCCGAAGATCGGGCGGCACGCGTGGCGTGGCGGGTTGGGGGCGGAGAGGACATGCAGCCATGCATAGACGCACAAGTGCTGTGATTGGATTAACTGCGCTCTCTGCAGCTGCCGCAATTCACGGCATTGCGATCAATGATACCGTGCATGTCGCAACCAGACGATCCAGCCGGGCCAGCATCGCATCGCGCAGGTCGTCCCGCTTGCCTGCCCTGCTGCAATAGGGTTCGAGCCGAGCCAGTTCGTCCAGCGCGCGGGCGGTGCGTTCGCCTTCGTACCCCATCGCGCGGCGCGCAGCCGGGATCGCCTCGATCATGCGCTTTGCCTGGGCTTTCAGGAAGGGCGCCCGTGCATCGCGGGACGTTCGCTCGTTGAACTCCCGGAATGCCGCCTCCTGATCAAGCGAAAGCAGGGCGCCGAAGGGCTCAGATCGTTTGCCGAAGCGAAACAACTGGACCGGATCGGGCGGAGGCACGAGCGATATGTCCACCTGCAGGTCCAGCGAGAAGGTCCAGTCGGCCCACTTGGCCGTCGAAAAATTCCGCGACACGGCAAACCCCCGCCACGGGACGCCAAAGGCGTCGGCGATAATCGCTCCATGCAGGGATTCGGTCAGAACCAGGCGCGCACCGGCGAGAGAGCGGATTACCGTTTCCGGTGTATCGCGCGGATCTACGAGATCGAAGCCTGCCAATTGCACCGCCTCATGCCATCCCGGAAAATCCAGGGTCTCGTAATGCGGCACGACAACCACCCGGCCGCTCCGGTCCGAAACCTGAGGCCGATATCGCTCGAGCAGCGGAACGAGGATCGCACCGTCGGTCAACACCTTGTCCGCTCCCAGTCCCAGCGCACGTGCCGTAACCGGCCCGCGAACACAGTGATACTCGACCTTGCACGCCTGCCACCGATCTACCCTCGTGTAGCCCGCGCCGCTCGAAAACACGTGAAGCGTTCGGCTGCCTTGCGGATCGATGCCCACGATCGTCCCTATGCCTACGAAGGCGGCCCCGGAATCCCGGCCGCGAGTGCCACCCTCGAACAACGCGGGAGCCAACGCGGGCCAGAGTTCATCATTGAGATCGTCCCCGAAATTCGGTGCCGCCGTGCGATAGCGCAACAGCTTCACGGCGCCCACGCCGCGGCAGGTCGAGCCTTGCCATCGACGATCCGAAATCGTTCGAAGCGCAGCCGTCTGCCAAACCTTCCCGCGCCGTTCGCGACGCCCTGCTCCGCCCATCTTCGAATCGGCGCCGACATTCGCCCGATTTTGCGTGTGTCCCGCAAGAAGAGAACCATTCGCATCCGGTATGAACCGATCCTGCCACATGCCGCGAACCAGACTGCGCCCGGCGCGGATTCATGCGCCCGTCAGCGGGCGCATTCCTCTACTTAAAATTCCATAACTCACTCGCCTTCAAAATATTAACAATCTCCATTCCGGACGTTTTACAGGACCCAAAATTCCACATCCGGACGAAGCGTCATCTTGTTTAAATAAATATTTTAAAATTATAATTAACTATCCGTAAAAACCCGTCCGTTTACATCTTGAAAAATTAACTCCCATAGCCTGCGGAACCCTTCCTACTTATACGTCATATTTATTAGGATAATTACTTACACTCAGGAGGAAGGCATGCCATTCTTTTTAGGAACTTCGGGCAGCGACCATATCGGGGGCACTGACGGCAATGACGCCCTCGCTGGTGGCAAGGGGGTGGACTATCTGTACGGCGGGGCAGGCAACGATGCCTTCGTGATCCGTCTCTCGGACATGGATCCCTCACTTTCCGGGGCATCGTCCCTGGCCGGACGGTCACAGGACTTCATCTACGATTTTTACGGGGCCGGCGTATACGAAGAAGGAAACAACGACTTCCTGTACCTTGACGGGTTCGGCGTCGGCTCCACAATCACCTTCGTCGGCTATGGCCAGAACAGCAGCAGCCCCGGCGGCGACGTGCACGCCCAGTATTACTCGATCCACAGCACGATCACCGGCCTGGATTACGTCATCGCCATCGGCTCGATGAATGGCAATCAACTCGTCCTCGGCGATTACAACTTCTACAACTGACGGTTCCGCCCCGGCAGCCCAGAGGCGTCGAAGGGAGCCCCCCTTCGTCCGCTTGCCCCTTTCCCGCAACAGTCCGCGCCCATGCGCGGCATGTGGGAACGGAATGCGATGCGAAACTGATCGCTACCGGATCAATCACTGGAGAAGCGTCGTTATTGAACGGTTCTTCCTTTGAAGTTCCGCCCTGCGCTGCGCCAGATTGCCGGGCGAACAATAAGATCACGACTTCGGAAGAACCCATGCCGAAACTGACGACCCCCTTCACGATCCTGTTTCTGTCCCTTGCGGCAAGCGGCTGCGCCGCCGGCGGCACCTTGCCCGAACTCACGCTGTCGGGCGCGGAGACCCATTACACTCTCGGCGCGGGGGACAAATTGCGCATCACTGTCTACGGTGAAGACAAGCTGACGGGCGAATACCCGGTCGATGGCGCGGGCGCGATCGCATTCCCCCTCATCGGCGCGGTTCAGGCCAAGGGACTTACGGCATCGGCGCTGGCAGACCGCGTCACCGCCGCACTCAGCAAAGGCTATATCGACAACCCCAGCGTCTCGATCGACGTATTGAATCTTCGCCCGTATTACATCCTTGGCGAGGTCAACAAGCCAGGGGAATTCCAGTTCGTCGAAGGCTTGACCGTGTACAGTGCCGTCGCCAAGGCCGAAGGCTTCACGTATCGCGCGGACGACAAGCGCATCTATATCCGCCACAAGGATGGCGCCGGGGAAATTCTCTACCGCCTGGACGGGATGACGCCGATTCAGCCCGGCGACACCATTCGCGTGCCTGAGCGGCGCTTTTGACCGATGACGACGCGAACTGCCCACCGCGCCCTTCGCATGGGCACGCGGCTTGCTACGCTGTGCTTTTCCGCAGGCTGGTGCCAGTTCGCCGGAGCGCAGACGATCGGTCCGATCATTAGAGAGCCGGAGGACGTGCCCGGACGCCGCATCATCCCCGAATATGCTCCCATCGGCTATGAGCTGGGCGGGTTCGACGTGCTGCCGTCCGTAACTTTCGGCGCTCGCGCGGACGACAATATTTTCACCCGCACCAGCGTCAAGCGCACCGACATCTCGCTCAACACGCAGCCCCATATCCGCGTCAAGCGGAAGGATCGTTTCAGCAACGTCCTGTTCGACGCTGACGCGCGCACCAGCAGCTACCTCAAACTCACTGATCAGGATGCGACGGAATACCGCCTCGAAGGCACTTACACGTACGGAACGACAGGCCCGGAATCCATGTCCGCCAATCTCGGCTATCGCCGTGAAGCGATACAGCGGGGAACCGTGGAGAACGATCTCGCAGGCGGGGAGCCGCTCATGCGCAGGGTACTGCACGGCTCGTTGACGGGCCGCAAGCAATTCAATCGCCTTTCCATCGATGCGCAAGTTCTGGCGGTTCATCAGTATTATGAAGATGTACAAATCGGCTCGAAAGACGTCGTGGAACAACGTTTTCGCAACGTGAAACGATACGGTGTCCATGCCCTTGCGGCATACGAGTTCAGTGGCAGGACCTCCCTGTTCGGGAACATCGAATATGACAGGTTCGACTATGCCTATTCCCCGCTCCTTGCCGATCGCGACGCATCCAGCCAGAGCCTGTCCGCCGGCCTCCGGTATGAATTGACCCGCGTACTTTATGCGCAAGTCGGCGTCGGCTATCGCCGCTACGACTTCAAGGACAAGGCCTTGGGCGCGATCAAGGGAATCGCGGTATCCGGTCACTTGCGATACTTTCCCACACGCACCCTGGCGATCCGCGGACTTGTCGAGCAGAGCAACACGACCAGCCCCTATGACCTGGTCGGCGCCGTCACTCTCACGACGGCCCGCGTCGAAGCGGAATACGAGATGCGGCGCAATCTCTCCTGGCTCGGCGCAGTGAAGGTCTCGTTGGAAGATTACGCCAGGCAGTCCTACTCCGCCCGCCGCGTAGAAGCCACGGGCGGCCCGCGCCTGCGCTTCAATCGCTGGCTGTCCGCCGATGCAAATATGGGCTTTGCGCGAAGGTTCGTGAACGGCCGAGCGCCCTTCGAACCTTATACGCAATTCTATGGCGTGATCTCGGTGACACTAAGCCGATGAGCATGGCCTGGTCGCCTCTCCACCTGAAGCCTGCGGGGGCATCGCGCCCAGGGCATGCGAAAACCGACATCGAGTCCGGATCGTCGGGAACGGTCGCGTCGATGCATATGCGCATGGCGCGGATGGCCGGCATTGGCTTGATCGTGATCGCCTCTTTCCTGTCGCTTGTGCCTGATGGGCATCGGAAGAAATCGGAAGAGCGGGCATCGGCTGCAATGCGACAACCGAGCGCACGCGAACCGGCCACGGTCCCCCCGCCCGTCGCACCGGTCACTTTCGAGCAAGTGACACATCAGGACGCCCAGGCCCTGAACCGTGTCACGCCCTTCGTCCCTCCCGGGCCTGACCGCCCGATTGCCTTTCATGTCGACAAGGCGAGCGAAAGTTACGGCCGCGCCCTCGATTGCCTGGCCAGCGCCCTCCTTTACGAGGCGGGCGATACCAGAAAAGGGCAGGCCGCCGTTGCACAAGTCGTCCTGAACCGGGTCCGCCACCCTGCCTTTCCCCATTCCGTATGCGGCGTGGTCTATCAGGGTTCGGAGCGCACCAGCGGATGCCAGTTCACTTTCACATGCGATGGTGCACTCGCGCGCATTCCCACGCCTGCGATGTGGCGCCGTGCACGGGAAACCGCCGCCGCCTTCCTTGCCGGAGAAACCGATCCGGCCGTCGGCATGGCGACCCATTATCACACCGACTGGGTGCGCCCGTACTGGAGCCCGGCGCTCGACAAGGTCGCGCAAGTCGATACCCACCTGTTCTTTCGCTGGCGCGGCGGCTGGGGGCGCAGGCGTGCATTCGATGCGGTCTATACCGGCGCGGAGACGTATCAGCGCCAGCTTACGCTCATTTCCGCCGCTCACCGGACGACGACCGACAAGCCGGGCACCGCGCTTTCGACGGCAACTGAGAACGATACGCAGCCCGATCCCGCAGGCGGCACCATGCTGACGTTGCAGGAAGGCGATCATTTCATCCTTGTCGACGGCGGCGGAGACGGAACCAGGCTCGCCATGCAAGGCCTGGGCGAATGCGCGGGTCAGGCCTACTGCAAGGTCGTCGGATGGGACCGCCATTCGCGGGCTTACGGATCGCCCAGCAAACCGATCATTCGCACCGTCGCTTTTCTCTACGTCAGCGACAAGCGGACCGGCGTGGAAATCGTGCTGTGGGATTGCACACGTTTCAATCGGCCATCCGACAGCCAGTGCCTGTCGGCGCAAAACCGCCGCTGGATCACTTTCAAGGGCGACTTTTCGCATGCATCGTGAAGCGGGTGCGCAAGCCCCAATCGCAAACCGCCGGAACTACGGATCAATCCGGAAGGCAGCGGCAGCACCATATTCACCATGTGGTTGCAGGACGGGTCACTGGACATGAGCGGACCGACCATGCGACCTTTCCGGTGCCGGAAGTATTGGGCCTTGCTGAGCATAACGGCGATGATCGCCGCCGCTCGCCCGGCCTTGGCCGAAACCCTGGGCGAGGCGATCGCCGATGCCTACCGGCACAATCCCGGCGTGGAAGCAAGCCGCGCCGGCACCCGTGCCGCGAAGGAGCGAGTGCAGCAAGCCAGAGCCCAGTTCGGACCCAGCATCTCCGCCGACGCAAGCTACGTATACGGCTGGCGGCGGGTAACCCAGAACGGGCTCACCGCATTGAAACAGGCCGGCTTCACACCCCAACTGTCGGCATCGATCGACCAGCCACTGTTCACGTTCGGCCGCTTGACCGCACAGCGACGGATCGCCGATGCCGGTTACAGCGCATCGATCGCGGACATGCACTCTGCCGAGCAGGACATGCTGGCGAATGTCGTCATCGCCTATGCCGCCGTCCTGCGCGATGAGAAACTCGTCGAGATCGCCCGTGCGAACCTGTCCCAGCTTACCGAGCAGCTCGATCAGATCAACGCCCGCTATTCCGCACGCTACGCCACGGAAACGGATCTGCAGCAGACGCGCAACCGCATCTTCAGCGGACAGGCTCAACTCGAATTGGCGCAAGGCAGCCTACTGGCCAGCCGCAACGGCTTTCGTAATGTCGTCGGACATTATCCGGACGCGCTGGCGCGGCTCCCCCAACTCCCGCCATTGCCCCCCACCGTGGAAGACGCGCAAGCCCTGGGCGCCATGTCGAGCCCTCTGCTGGAATCTGCGCGTTTCGACCTCGCCGCCGCTCAGGGCCGTATCGCGCAGGCCCGTGGCAACGCGCGCCCGTACATCGGCCTGCAGGCGAGTGTGGCGCGCTCCCCCCTGACGATAGAGAGCGACGATCCGCATGAAGCGACCGCGCAAGTGCAGGTCGGCCTGACCGTTCCGCTCTATTCCGCCGGCCTGCTTTCGGCGCGTATCCGCGAGGCGCGGCAACTTGCGGACGCGGCCAGCCAGCAGCTGGAACAGACCTCTCGCGACGTACGGGAAAACATCGCGAGCTATTGGGATCAACTGGCGGCGGCCCGGCGCGCACTACCTGCCTACAATCGCGCCGTAACGGCGGCGCAGGGCGCCCTCGATGGGGCCAGGCAGCAACAACTCGCCGGGCAGGTCACCTCGCTGGACGTGCTGGATACCGCGCGCGACCTTCTGGTTTCCCGTCAGGCACAGGCGCAATCCGAAGCCCAGATCTATGTCCAGCATGCCTTGTTGCTGGGGGCGATGGGCCAGTTGCGCGCCGATGCCTTCGCTACCGACACGCCTCCGTTCGATCCATCGGTCTACCGCCCGGCGTCATGGACCGGGCTGCCGAGCGCTCCGCTGATCCAGGCCATCGATGCCGCGGGCTACGATCAGCGCTTCACGCCCGCTCCGGTCAGTGTCGAAAGCGATGCCGAGCCCGGCCACGACATGGCTCCGGACGCGCAATGACCCCGCCACCCTCACCGGCACGTTCGCAGACCCCATGGCCGAAGCTGCCGGGATACGCCTTCACAGGACACTCCGCATGAACCCCAATCGCGATACGGTCTTCGGCGAAGTGCGCGCAATGCTTCAGGCAATCCTACCCGTACTCTGGCCGATCCTGATATTCAGCGCCGTGTTCAACGTGCTGCTCCTGTCCGGCTCGTTCTTCATGCTGCTGGTCTACGACGATGTGCTCGCCAGTCGCAGCGGCGCCACGCTGGCCGGCCTGCTGCTGATGGTGACGATCGCCTATGTGTTCCAGGGCGCGGTCGATGTGATCCGGTCACGCGTGCTGCTGCATTCGGGTGCGCAAGCCGATCAAAAGCTCTGCGATCGCCTCTACGACATCGTGAGCCGCTACGAGCAGGAAGTCGGCCCCATGCCTTCGGGCGCAGCGCCGGTCAGAGATCTCGACGTCGTTCGCGGATACATCACCGGGCCGGGACCGCTTGCCCTGCTGGACCTGCCTTATGTGATCATGTTCCTAGTGATCCTCACGCTGTTTCACTGGGCGCTCGGCCTTGCGACGCTGGCAGGCGTGCTGATCATGATCGCCCTGATGGTACTGGGCGATCGCCGCACGCGCACGCCCGCCCTGCAGGCCGCCGCCGTCGCCGCCGCACGGTTCACCATGGCCGAGGATGTGCGCCGCAACGGCGAGGTCCTGCGCGTTCTGGGCATGGGCGCAAGACGGCGCGCCAGTTGGGACGCGGTAAGCCTGAACCTGATCGCCGCGCATGACGAACTGGCCGGGGTTTCCGGCCGGACCCAGGTGATAGGCAAGGCCTTCCGCCTGTTCCTCCAGTCTTTCGTCCTGGCCGTAGGGGCGTTCCTGGTCATCGACAACGATGCGACCGGCGGGGTCATCATCGCCGGATCGATCCTGAGCGCGCGCGCCCTGATGCCCGTCGAACAGACCATCGGGCAATGGAAGCCCATGACGGAAGCGGGTCAGGCTTGGCGGCGACTTTCCGCTCTTCTGGACCAGGTGCCGCCCGTTGAACCTCCGATGCCGCTCCCGAGGCCCCATGTCGGCATCGAGGTGCAAGGCGTGGTCTGCGGCCCGCCCGGCCGCCAGAAGATAACCGTAGCCAATGTTTCCTTCCGGCTGTCCGCGGGCGAGGCTTTGGCCGTCATCGGCCACAGCGGTTCGGGGAAATCCTCGCTGATGCGTGCCATGACCGGTGCCTGGCCCTTGCTCAGAGGGGCGGTGCGCCTCGATGGCGCGTCGCTGGACCAATGGGACCCGGTGCAGATCGGCAGCGACATCGGCTACGTGCCGCAGGCCATCGAACTGTTCGAAGGCAGCATCGCGCAGAACATCGCCCGCTTCGACCCGCAGGCCGCTCCCGAGGCGATCATCGCGGCGGCGCGGGCCGCCGATGTGCACGACATGATCGTGGCCCTGCCTGGCGGTTACGAATATCCCATCGGCGGCCCGACCGGCGGCGGATTGTCAGGAGGGCAGAAGCAACGCATCGCGCTCGCCCGCGCGCTTTACGGCGATCCGTTCCTGATCGTCTTGGACGAGCCCAACTCCAATCTCGACGCGGCGGGCGAAGATGCCCTCCTCACCGCCATTGCCGCCGCCAAGCAGCGCGGCGCGCTGGTCATCATCGTCGGGCACCGACCCACGGTGTTCGCGCAAGTCGATCACATCATGATCATGGCGGACGGTCAGGTCCTCCAGATGGGCGAGCGGGCGGAAATGCTCAAACGCATCAACTTCAGCCCGGCGCCCTCGCGCACTCCCGAACCTCCTGTCGAGTAGAGCCGTGTCCAGCGAAATCATCATACCTCCTCCCGCCCTTTCCCGTTCCGCAAGCGCAACGGGCTATGAACCTGCACGCAGTCTGCAAAACGAGGTTCGCACCGGACTGTTGCTGTGCGGCGCCCTGGTGTTCGGGCTTGGCGGGCTCGCGGCATTCCTGCCGATGACAGGGGCGGTCATCGGTCCCGGCGAGGTCACCATGTCAAGCCACGTCAAGGAAATCGGGCACCCTGCCGGGGGGGTCGTCGCCGACATCATGGTGCGTGACGGAGATCATGTTTCCAAGGGCCAGCCGCTGATACGCCTGGATTCCAGGGTCAGCGGCGCCGCGGCCACCTATACCGGCGAGAACGTCGATCAACTGCTGGCCCGCGCAGCGCGGCTGACCGCCGAGCGCGACAACGGCGCTGACGTAGCGTTCCCGGCCGAACTCAGGGCCCGCGCGAACGATCCCAACGTGGCGGCACTGATGGAACAGGAGCGCCGGACGTTCAGCCTTCGCCGTGATGCCCGCCGCTCCATGACAGCTCAACTCGGCCAGCGGATCAACCAGACTGCGGCCGATATGGCCAGTTCCCGTACCAAGGCGCAAAGCTATGCCGAACAGGCGACTCTCATCAACGACGAACTGGATGCTACGCGCAGGCTCTATGAAAAACGCTACACGACGCTTGACCGGCTGAACGCACTTGAGCGGTCGGCATCGGGGCTCACCGCCGAAGCGCATGGCGCGCGCGAAGCGGCCATATCCGGGGCCGCCCGGATCGGCGAACTGCGTTTGCAGATGGGCTCGGTGCAGGCGGACGCGCGAAGCAGCGCCGCCGCCGAATTGATGGACGTGCTCGCCCGGATCAGCGAGCTGCGACGGGCGCAAGTAGCCGCCGACGACAATTATGCGCGGGCCATCATCCGCGCCCCGCAGTCGGGCACGGTCGACAAGCTGGCGTTCCGCACGGTGGGCGGCGTGGTCCCCGCCGGGCAGACCATCCTTGAACTGGTCCCCGACGACGACCGCATGATAGTTGAGGCAACGATTTCGCCGGTGGACATCGACCAGGTTCACGTCGGCCAGAAGGCGATCTTGCGCTTCAGCGCCTTTTCAGCCCGCACGACGCCCGAATTGAACGGCATCGTCACGCACGTCTCCGCCGATCGAACCGATGACAAGACGACACACAGCGCTTTCTACCGCGTCACGGTTGCCCTGGACAAGGGCGAAATCGCCAGGCTCGGACAGTTGCGCCTGCGTCCGGGGATGCCGGCGGAAACTTTCATCCAGACCGGCCGCCGAACGATGCTCAGCTACATCTTGAAACCATTGGCCGACCAGCTGGAACGGGCATTTCGCGAAGGCTGACCGGGCATCTTTGCCGCAGCATTTGACCGCTATGATTCGCCGAGAGCGGATAATCAACGATTGTAGCGCGGCAATAGGCGGCCGGTCGGATACAATGGACGGAAATGTCTGATCCGGTTTGAAGGATTAAATTTCTGCAGCATCCACATCGGAGTAAAAACCCGATGGTCGAAAAACCGGGAATTGGCGACTTTAGGCGCCCCCCCGCACTCCGAGCAGAATTAATACATTGCAATCGGACCATTCGATGATGCCGCAGTGCAGCGTAGTATTATTGACGCGACCTTAACTTCTATTACCATGCCATCAACCAATGTGTGGCAGTCTCTAAGCCGCTTTCACTATTTCAGGGTGGATCGATGGAAGCTCTCTCGAATCATTTCGAAGACACGGCGCGGGCGAATTGCGCCCCATCTTTCACCGTATATGCCAATCCGGTCGGATCGGATGCGCATCGCATGGGCGCGGCGGCAATGATAGGCGATAGCCCGTCGGTCGCACGATCCGCCCAGCCAGCGCCGGGCAATTCAAACGAAGAAAAGGCGCTGTCCATCGTCGGGCGCATCTTCGATATCCTCGTGGCTTTCACCGCCATCCTCATCTTTCTCCCGTTTCTGATCCTCGCCGCGCTGGCGATTAAGCTGTCCGCGCCGGGGCCGGTCCTGTTCGTGCAATATCGCGTCGGCCGGGACGGCAAGCTGTTCCCCTGCCTCAAGTTCCGTTCGATGGTCGTGAATGCGCAGGCAGTGCTGAACGACTTGCTTGCATCCTCACCCGAAGCGCGGGCGGAATGGCAGCGCGACCAGAAACTGCGCAGCGATCCCCGCATAACCCCGGTCGGCGCGATCCTGCGCAAGAGCAGCCTCGACGAACTGCCACAACTCTTCAACATCCTTGTCGGACACATGAGCATCGTGGGACCACGGCCGATCATCGAGGCGGAGATTCAGCGGTACGGCAGCCGGTTCGGCGCCTATTGTTCGGTCCGCCCCGGACTTACCGGCTTGTGGCAAGTCAGCGGCCGGAATGAAGTATCCTATGAGGCACGGGTGCGCCTCGATGCACTCTATGCCCTGCGCAAGTCGACGCTCTATGATCTTGCCATCTGCTTTCGTACCGTGCCCGCCGTCATCGCCTCACGAGGGGTCTATTGAAACGCACTCGCGGAATAAATTCGCGACAGTCGGCGCTTCCCGTTTCGGCTCTGCTTTCACCAAGTAGCCATGGTTTCGATTATTTCATGCACCATTTTCCAGAACGGCAAACAATGCCTTCAAGTTTGCTTTCATAGATCTTGTAAATTTCGATTCCAGAGCGACACGTCGCGGCGAGGTCCTGCTTTTCGACGATGACGGAGGCCGTAAGCGGCGACGCCCACGGGCGGCTTCGAGTTCAGAAAAGCGCCGCCGCTGCAACATACGTTCCCTGGCCCATCTTGCCTTGCCCTCCGCTTACCCTGCAGCGAATTTCGCAGCTCACCCGCGCAGGGTACGTCGCCTCAGATCGCCGATGGTCATTTTCAGGTCGCTGACCACGTCGATGGGAGCACCCGTACTGGCTTGAAGTTGAAGCCCGTCAGCCAGAGCCATCAGTTGCCGCGCCGTCAATTGGGCATCCACCGCGGTGTGTATCGCTCCTTGCGCCTGCTCCCTCCTGATCGCCTTGCTCAGATCGGCATGGATACGTGACACGCGCCGACGAAAGAAATCATGGGCCGGATGAGCCCTATCGGCGGCCTCCGTCGCGAAGGCCAGGAACAGCAGGCCGATCCCCGGAGCCTCGCAATTGCGCCTGACGGCCGCCACGAACAAGTCCAGACTTGGCGGCACATCCGCATCCTTCGACAAGCTCGCAATCGAATCCCTGTCCCACAATTCGATCACGCGCTGCAGAAGGTCCTCCCGGCTGGCGAAGTAGTACAGGATATGCGCCGGTTCGATCGACAGCGCCGCCCCGATCTCACGCAGGGACTGGCGGCGATAACCTTCGCGCACGATGAGATCGGTCACGCCGCGCAGGATCTCCTCTCGCCGGGCATCGCCCTTGGCGTACCTTGCGCCGCGCGCACCCGATGATTTGCGGCTGCGCGGCCTCTCAAGCGACGTATGCATCATGCTTTCGACCATGCGCCCTCTTATCATGACGCCGCGTGACTGTACCGCCATGCGGTCATTTTCACGCAAATATTTAATGACATATAATTTACGTTGCCGCGCGATCCCGCCTCGCTTAGGTCTGGGACGACGCCGTCAGCGGCGCCGATGCTTCCCTTTGTTGACAGGCACCCGATGATCCATCTCCGCCGCCGCAACTTCATAGCTTCCGCATTTGCTGCCAGTCTGGGCGCCGCCTTGCCCGCTGCGGCTCGGGCCAGGTCGAGCAGTTTCCTCAAGAAGCACGATTTGCCTGCGGGCGTGCAGGTCTATGCCGTGGATCCGATGGTACGCAGCGATCTGCAGGACACGCTGAACAAGCTTGCGGCGATCGGCTATCGCACTGTCGAACTTGCCGGAATGCACGGTTACACGCCGCAGCAACTGCGCAGCGCGGCGGATACGGCCGGCCTGAAGATCGCCAGCATCCATCTGAGCGACGGCCTGTTGGGCACCACGGACGACGACGCCGCGCGCATAGCCGCCGATCTGGCCGTGCTCGGCACGCGCGACGCGGTGATGCCCATGTTCATCTTCCCGCGCGACATCGCGCGGGAAAAGGACGAGCCCTTTGGCGATTACCTCCAACGGGCGGCGCGGCTGCAGGGCGGCGACCTGTGGCGTCGCACGGCCGATCTCCTCAACGCCCGGGGTGCCGCGCTGGCGGCGCATGGTGTCAGGCTGGCCTATCACAATCACAATGCCGAATTCGAGCCGGTGGACGGGACGACGGGTTGGCAGATCCTGAAGGACCGGATCGACCCGAAGCTGATCGATTTCGAGATCGACCTTGGCTGGGTCGCAGCGGCGGGACTGGACCCTGTCGCTTTCGTGACGGAACATGCCGGGCGCGTAAGGCAGGTGCACGTCAAGGACATCAAGGCCTCGACCGTTCCCAACTTCGCTTTTCGCCAGGACCCGGCCGAAGTGGGGGCCGGAATGCTGGACTGGGAGAGGCTGCTGCCGGCGGCCTACGCAGCGGGCGTGCGCCAGTTCTATGTCGAACAGGAACCGCCGTTCGTAACCGACCGCTTCACCTCGCTGGCCAAGAGCTTCGCGTTTCTGTCCACCTGATCGCGATCCCGCCGCGCGGTGGAACGATGGATCGAGGCGACCGGCGGGATGGTTCCAGGACGGACGGCGCATCGCCTTCGCCCGACCGGGGCGAGAAGCAACCCCGTTCGGGGGAGCGATCGCCGCGCAGTCGGGTAAGACCGCCGGACTCGGCGCGCCACGGATGTCACCGCAACATTGCCAAGCGACGACTGCGGCGGGAACGAGGGCCTGCGCGCCTGACAGTCACCAAACGATGCATCCGATTACGAGACGTCGGTGTGCAAAGCCTTCCCGCACGCACCATCGCCAATCGATTCCGGCCAAAGGCCGTACGCCGGGCGTGCGCGCCGGCACGATTCCGATCCCCGGCTTCGTAGAGCCATCGCGCTATACGAGGCGCAGACGGCGAGAAACATTCACTGGCGCGGTTGCACCCTGATGCCAGACGACACCGGAGCGCGACTTGCGAGCAAAGCGAAGCAATCCGGCGCAGGCCGCGTTTCCCAAGGGTTGCTTTCGCTTGCAACAGCGATTCATGGTGAAACGGACGGTGATCGGGGCTGCCTCGCGGCATTCGTGCGCTTCACCCGGCGGCGATCAGGCCTTCAAGGATTATCCGGTGTCCGGCCGCGAAGAGCCTCAATCACATCGCGCATCGCCTCGGTGTCGCGCAGATTGAGATCGCGCGGCGGCTACGGCACCTTGATGCCGTGCTCGAGCATCAGCCGCCACAAGGTCTTGAGGACATTGGACCTGACATTGCCGATGCCTTCCTGGGGATCGGTGATCCACACGTGGATGACGAAGCTGACGCCGTTCTCGGCGAAGCTGTCCAGCCAGACGGTCGACGGCGGAGCGACGAGCACGCGCTTCACCGACTTTGCCGCCTCCAGCATCAGGGCCTCGGCGTGCTCGATGTCGGAGGCATACGGCACCACGACGGGCAACTGGATGCGCACGTTGCGGCTGGAATAGGACCAGTTCTTGTGTTCCGCGCGGTTTCATGGCGGCCCGCGAAAAGTATCCAAATTTACCCTCACATTCGAATTTGGATACCACTCGGGGGGGTGGTGGCTTCGCGCATCTCATAGAGCCAGAAAAGGTAGAATGACGACCAGAACCCAAGGGCGTCCGCCGAACTTCATCAACAATACAATGACTTTACAGCATTTTATTTTCCCTTCGGTTGCAAGCTTCGGGCGGTGGGTTCAACGGGTGGCGGCAACACTTTAATCTTTCGAAGAAGATGGAGTGTCGCGATGAAGCAGCGTCGTCGGATCCATTACACGGCCAGTCAGCAAGCAGAGATATGGGATCGCTGGCAGCGCGGGGAGTCGATGAGTTCGATTGGACGAAGGTTTGATCGCGAGTCATCTTCGGTATTTTCGGTGATTTCGCCGACTGGGGGTATCCGGCCCGCCGATCGCAAGCGTGGCAGGCGTGCGCTGAGCCTTGCCGAGCGGGAGGAGATATCGCGGGGCCTGAGCGTCAGCGAACCCTTGCGTGCGATAGCACGACGACTGGGCCGCGCGCTCTCGACGATCAGTCGCGAAGTCAGGCGTAACGGCGGCCCTACGCGGTATCGGGCGACCGCGTCCGATCAGGCGGCATGGGACCGTGCCTTGCAGCCCAAGTCCTGTAAGCTGGCTTGCTCGCCACCACTGGCACGCACAGTATCGGCCAAGCTGCGCCGTAAATGATCACCGGAACAGATCGCGGGGTGGCTCAGGCGCAGTTTTCCCGAGGAGTCGCATAGGCAGATATCGCACGAGACCATCGACCGAAGCCTGTACATACAGGCGCGGGGAGTTCTGAAAAAGGAACTGCTGGAGCATCTGCGCGCCCGGCGCACCATCCGCAGGTCCCGGCACGCCAACCTCAAGCGCAACGGCCTGGGCCAGATCAAGGATGCCGCGTCGATCAGCGAGCGCCCCGCCTCTGTCGAGGACCGCGCCATTCCCGGCCACTGGGAAGGCGATCTGATCGGAGGCACGAAGAACAGCTACATCGCAATGCTGGTCAAGGTCGCCAACTAAGGACTCCAGGAGCCTCGTGTCGGCGCTGATCAGACAGACGCAGCGCTTGTCGCGCGAACTCTACAAGTCGCTTACGTCGGGCTGCGCCAAGGACCTGCCCGATCATCCACGCCTTACGCTGGCTACCGATGTCGATGTCGATTTCTGCGGTCCGCAATCGCCTTAGCAGCGAGGCTCGAAGGAGAACACCAATCGCCTGCTGCGACAGTATTTTCCCAGAGGAACAGATCTGTCGCTATACAGCCAGGCCAAACTGAGCGCTGTCGCCCGACAACTCAACGAACGACCAAGGAAAACGCTCGAATACCAAACACCCGCCGAGCGTTTCCAAGCTTGTGTTGCGGCAACCCATTGAACCCACCACATTGCGGCCGCTCCTTTGCCCAGATGCCGCTCCCAAGACCTGCGGCTCCAAAAAGTTTGGCAATGTCAATCTAAAGGGCCGATTTTGAGATATCCGTCCGCTGTTTCTTATTTAAAAAAATAATATAAGCGGTAACGCGGACACTCGCCGAAACTCATCATTTAGCTATCCGAGACGGCCACATCTGCGGCGAAGCCCCTCAATCCATAACGCGCTCGTACTTTCCGACATTCGCGCCGCGATAGTGCGTAACGCCATACTGCTCGAACCCCAGTTTCGATCCGAGCCTGATTGACCCGTTATTCTCAATGTCGATGATGCAGACGCATCGACATTCCAGGCGTTCACCATCGAACCAATCCAGCAGCGCCTGCATCGCTTCCAGTGCGAATCCTTGGCCATGGGACGCGCCGGTGAAGAGCCAAGCTGCTTCCGGAATTCCGTCAAAATCCGGGCCCAGTCCGCGCTGGAAATCGGCGAGACCCACTTCTCCGATGAAGGCTTCGCTGGAGCGCTCGAACACCGCGAACATGCCGAACCCCAGCAGGCTCCAGTGTCCCGCATAGCGCAGAAGGCGATGCCATGCCTCCTCGCGCGACGTGGGCAGACCCCGAATGAACCGGAGGACCGCCGGATCGGTCGCGAGTTCGAACACGGCATCGAGATCGTCGATCGTATGGGGACGCAAGGTCAGGCGATCGGTGGTAATCTTGGGTCGGTGCATAGCCAAACTCGCGAGGGTTCCGAAAGGTCAGACGGCGATGCCGGCGACTTCGCGCGCCAGCGGTTCCAGGGCATCGAGCGCCGATGTGTCGAGCACCACCGACGCGGCGGCAACGTTCTGTTCCAGGCGAGTGCGGTTGCGGGTGCCGGGGATCGGCGCGATCGCCACGCCCAGTTCGCGCGCCTTGGCATAAAGCCAGGCGATCGCCACTTGCGCCGAGGTGAAGCCCAGTCCGGCCGCGATACCGTCGATGGTCGCGACGAGGCGCATGTTCGCGTCAAGGTTCTCGGGCGAGAAGCGCGGGAAGTGATGGCGGGCATCCTCACTGCCGATGGCCTTGGCGAACGCCTGTCCCGTGAGCATGCCCCGGCCAAGCGGCGAATAGGGAACCACCGTAACGCCCAGTTCGACAGCAGCGGGCACGACCTCGGCCTCAATCGTCCGAGTGAAGATCGACCATTCCGACTGCAGCGCGGCAATCGGATGGATCGCATGCGCCTCGCGCAGTTCCTCCGCCGAGACCGCTGACAGGGCGATCGCCCGCACTTTTCCCGCCTCGACCAACTCGGCCATCGCCCCAATGGATTCGGCCAGCGGCACGTCGGCGCTGCGGCGGTGCATGTAGTAGAGGTCGATCACATCGACCCCGAGCCGCCCGAGCGAGGCATCGGCCGCCTTGCGAATGAACTCGGGCCGGTTGTCGAGGCTCCAGTCGTCGGGCGTCTCGGGTGTGCGGGCATAGCCGAACTTGGTGGCGATCACGGCCCGGTCGCGGTTGGCCTTCACGAACCGCGCGAGGAATCGCTCGTTATCTCCCATGCCGTAGACGTCGGCGGTATCGAACATCGTCACGCCCAGTTCCAGTGCACGGTCGAGGGTCGCGTAGGCCTCCGCCTCGTTGGTTTCGCCGTAGAACTCGCTCATGCCCATGCAGCCGAGGCCCTGAATGCCGATAGCGGGGCCGCCGTCGCCAAGGATGATCCGGGGAAGCACATTTTCGCCTGTCATGAATTTACTCCAAAAGTTGACGGGCATGACCTATAAGTGTGGAGTATAGTCCATGGTCAAGAGCCTTTCATGCTGATTTCCCAGTTCGCCCGAACCACCGGTCTGTCGGTCGATACGGTTCGTTTCTACGTCAACAAGGGCCTGCTAAAGCCGGAGAGGAGCGCCAAGGGCGGCGCCAATCCCTACCAAGTATTCACGCAGGATGACGTGACTGCGGCGCAGATGATCCGCCTGCAACAATCGCTCGGATACTCGCTGGCGGAAATACGCGCCCTCGGCGACGAGTACCGCCGCGGCGCTGGCTCGGCGCAGCGCACGGCCGAAATCCTGCGCAGCCAGATCGCCCGGCTCCAGGAACGGCGCACCGAACTCGATGCCGCGCTGGCATTCCTGGAGGCGAAAGTGGAGTGGGTGGAGGCAGGCCGGCCGGGTGCGGCGCCTCAGCCGGGCATCTACCACTGTTGAGCGTCGGCTAATTCGGCAAGTCCTGCTTCCACCGAGACTTGCGGCGCATATCCCAGTTCGCGCCGGGCCTTCGCAATGTCCAGCGTGACCTCCACCGCCATCGTCGCGAGATCCTGCCGCGTGACCGGCGGCTTGATCTTCCCGCCCGAGAGCATGGCCAGACCTTCTCCGATCCGGGCGACGCTGCGCACCACCCATGACGGCACTTCCCTGGTGGGAGCCGCGATGCCCTGCGTTTCCAGAATGCGCGTCACAAGGCTGCGGAATGCCATCGGCTCACCGTCGGTGATGAAGTAGACTTCGCCGCTCCGGCCTTTGCGCAGGGCGAGATCGATACCGTGGCAGGCGTTGGCCACATGCGTCGCCGAAGTCAGGTAGTGGCCGCCGTCGATCCACGCCATCTGGCCGGAACGGGCTGCGGCCGTCAGGATCGGGAGCGCCGTCGTGTCGTCCCGCCCCCAGACGAACCGGGGCCGCACGGCCACAACCTCAAGCCCCTCGCCCGCCGCGGCGCGTGCAATGCGCTCGGCTTGGGTCTTGGTGCGCGAATAGGCGCCGGGAAACCGCTTGGGGAACGGATGGCTTTCATCGACGCACACCAGCGGTCGCCCGTCGAGAAGGACGGATTCGGTGCTGACGTGAACGGCGCGCCTGACACCGGCCTTGCGCGCGGCTGCAAAGACGGCGCGCGTGCCCTCGACATTGACCGCTTCATGGTCCGGCGTTTCCGGGCCGTGGCCGGTATGGGCAGCTGCATGGACCAGAGCAGCGCATCCCGCCATCGCCTGCGGGAGGTGCGGATCGTCAAGGCGCCCTTCGACCGGCCTTGCCCCCAGTTTGCGAACCACGTCCGCGGCCTCCGGTGAGCGCACCAGCGCGGCCACCGGGGCGCCGGCCGAGACGAAATGACGGATGAGATTGCGGCCGAGATAGCCGCTGCCGCCCGTCAGGAAGATGGGCGCGTCTGAAGAAGGAAGAAAGGCACGGCTGCCTCCCTCCGCGATGCGGTCGGTCATGATGGGGTGTCGCTTTCTTGTGTAAGGGAAGTTCGTTAGCCGGCGCGCGTAGAGGCCAGCCACCGTATATCGCCGAGCAGCGCATCGCGCTCGGCTTCGGACCATTGATGATAGTCGAGGGATTCGAGCAGCTTGAGCCCCTCCAGCGCCAGATAAGCCAGCATCGGGCCGCGTGCGCCATCCGCCTCGGCGCGGATGCGGGCGATGACCGCGCTCTGGTTCTCCTGGATCGCCGCGCGCAAGTTCTGATCCTGCGCAAGCGCGGCGCAGATGTTCAGCGCTGCCGCGCGGAACGCATCGGGAAACGGCTGCGCCGCTGCGGCGATGCGCCCGTGAAGCGTGCGGTTATCGGGAGCATCGCAGGATTCCGCCGCAGCCTCGTTAAAGGCATTGTCGCGCGCCACGGCACGCTGGACCATCGCTTCGAGCAGCGCCTGCTTCGACCCGTAGTCATAGACCACGCTGCCCTTGCTGATGCCCGCTTCTCGCGCAACGCCCTCGAGCGTCAGGCGCGCGGCGCCGACACCGGCGACCACAGCCTCGGCGGCATCGAGAACCCGGTCCCGGTCGATAGATTTCTTGCGCCCCACACTGCCATCCATTTTTATCTGACCGGATGGATATAAATCAGACGGCGGCGCGGCGTCAACCTTCTTTCAGCGGGCGATTGCGTAGCCCTGCATACCGCGCGGGTTGGCGGCTGCGCGAAGCAATCCCCCTGCTCTCGCATCGAAGGCACAGGCCGAAAGCCGCCCTTCGGACCACGGACCGCCGACCTGAAGCGCGTGACCGCGCCGCACAAGATCGGCGCGCGTAGCCTCGGGAAAGCGGCTCTCCACGGTCAGGGTGCCAAGGTCCGCCTCGCGCGGCCAGAAACTCGCCAACATGTGGTCGGTGTGGAAGGCGGGGGTCTCGATCGCGGCCTGCAGCGGGCGGCCATGGACCACGTGCGCGAGCCAGAGCAGCAGCGACCATTGCTCCTGCTGATCGCCGCCCGGCGTGCCGAAGGCAAGGTAGGGTCGGCCGTCGCGATAGGCCATCGACGGCGTCAGCGTCGTGCGCGGACGGGTGCGCGGGCGGAGCGAACTGGGCAGTCCTTCGGCCAGCCAGAACATCTGCATGCGCGTTCCCAGCGCGAAACCGAGGCCCGGTATCGCCGGGCTCGATTGCAGCCAGCCGCCCGACGGCGTCGCCGAGACCATGTTGCCCCAGCGGTCCACCACGTCGACATGGCAGGTATCGCCGCGCTGGTGTTGATCGATGGCTGTTCCGCGCTCCCCCGCCATCGTCGGTTCGCCGCCGCCGATCGACGCGCCCGCTTCGCCCCGGCGGCGCACCGGAGGCAGTTGCGGGAGAACCCCGCCGGGCGCGCCCGGACGCAGTTCCCCGCTCGCCTCCTGCCCGATCAGCGCGCGGCGTTCTGCGGCATAGCCCTCGCTCAGCAGGACGTTCAGCACATCGCCGCCCAGCCCTTCGCCGTACCAGGCGTCGCGATCGGCCATGGCGAGCTTGATGGCCTCGCTCACCGTATGGACGTATTCGGGCGATTCCGGCGGCATCGCGGCGATGTCTATGCCCTTGAGGATCTGCAGCGCCTGCAGCATCGCCGGACCCTGGCTCCAACTGCCGCACTTGAACAGGGTGTGGTCGCCGTGTTCGATGGACAGCGGTGCTTCGATCGGCGGGCGCCATCCGGCCATGTCGTCGCCGCGCAGCAAGCCGCCGTGGCGACGCCCGCTGCTGTCCATCGCCTCGGACGTGCGGCAGTAGGCGTCGATCGTCTCGGCGACATGGCCTTCATACCAATAAGCCAGCGCCGCCTCGATCTGGGCTTCCCGATCGCCCCCCGCCGCTTCGGCATGGGCGAGCAGCCCTTCGTAGAAATCCGCGAGCGCCGGATTGGCGAACAGCGTACCCGCGGTGGGCACATCGCCGCCGGGAAGGAACAGCGACGCGGAGCTTTGCCACTCCTCCCGGAAGAGCGGCGCGACCGATGCGATGGCTGCGACGGCACCTGCGAGGATCGGGTGACCGGCGCGGGCATAATGGATCGCCGGCTCCAGCACGTCGCGCAGGCGCATCGTCCCATGATCGCGCAGCATCGTGACCCAGGCGCCGAAAGCGCCCGGCACGCAGGCCGCGAGCAGCCCCGTGCCGGGAATCATGTCGAGGCCGAGCGCGGTGAAGGCCGCGATGTCGGCTGCGGCCGGAGATGGCGCCTGCCCGCAGATCGCGGTGGGCGCGGGATCGCCCGCCCGCGCGACGAGGATCGGCACGTCACCGCCCGGCCCGTTGAGGTGCGGCTCCACGACCTGCAGCGTGAAGCCTGCGGCGGCAGCGGCATCGAAGGCATTTCCGCCTGCCTCCAGCATCCGCATGCCGACCGCGCTGGCAATCCAGTGGGTGGACGCGACCGCGCCGAAAGTCCCGCAAAGTTCCGGCCGTGCGGTGAAATGCGACATCGTTGTATTCCTGTTCAAGTCGTTTGAGGCGAAGGGATATGGGAGGCTGCCGTGCGCGACGTCAGGCAGGCAAGGAACAGGGTGAAGGACGCGGTATCCCGCCAGTTCCGGGCCATCTCGGGCGCTCCGTTCACATCTTGAACGAAAGTGAGGCCATGACGCGGGCGGGCATGCCCGGTGCGCCCAAGCCCTCGCCCACGGTGAACACGTCGGCGGTGAACTCGTTGTAGTACTTGGCGTTGAAGATGTTCTCGCCCCGCACCGCGACTTCCCAGCGGCCGTCGGGCGCGCCGAGCGAGGCCCGCAGGTTGACGATGTCGTAAGCCTTCTGGCGCGATGTGTTCAGGATGTTCCAGTAGAACTTGCCCATGTGGCTGTAATCGCCGCGCAGGCCGAGTTCGAGGGTGTCGGACACCGGAATCCGGTAGTCGATGCTGCCGTTCGCGGTGACCGAAGGCGCATTGGGCACTGTCAGCCCGTCTACCGGCACGAAGCTGTAGAGCGCATCGGCATCCTTCCAGCGCGAATGGAGCCAGCCGCCGGATGCGGACAGGGTCAGGCCGGGGAGCGGGCGATAGGACAGCCCGCCCTCGAGACCGTAGCTGACCGAGCGGCCGATGTTGGTGACTTCCTCGCTGATCGCGCCGTCGTCGTTGACGAACTGGGTTTCGAACTGGCGGCGCTTGTAATCGATGTAGTAGCCCGCAAGCTCGAAGGTCAGGCTGCGCCCGAGCGCCGATCCCTTGATCCCCGCCTCGTAGCTGGTGGCGCGTTCGGACTTGTAGGCACCGCCCGTTCCGGTCGTGACGTTGACGCGGCCCGGCTCGACGCCCTGCGCCAGGTTGGCGTAGACCATGACATCCGGGGCCAGGTCGTAGGACAGCGTGATCTTGGGCAGTACGGTCGTGTCATTGACGTTCACCGAGAGCGGCACGTTGTAGTCCCGGCCGGTGAAGGCGCTGCGGGCGACACGCAGACCCGCGCCGATGTGGAGGCCGCCGATACGGTAGTTGGCGGTGGCGAAGGCGGCGTATTGCCGCTCGATCGTGTCCCCGTTGTTGTAGTTCTCAATGAACTGCGGCCCGCCCGCATCAGGGCCGACCAGCAGGTCGAGATTGTTGGTCATCCCGCGATTGTCGACCGCCGCGTAGTAGGCGCCGACCAGCCAGTCGAACGGCCCGGAACCCGAAGAAGCGAGGCGCAGTTCCTGCGTGAACACGCTGGCCTTGTCGCGATTCCCGTTGAAGGCGGTGATGCCATCGGCCGAACTGTAGTCGAGATCCCAGCGCAACTGGTTCTTGCGGCGGGTATAGGACGTCACGTTGGTCAGTTCGACTGTGCCCAGATCGTAGGCGACGCTGAGGATGCCGCCGTCGACACGGCGCTTGTTCATGACGTCGGTGTTGTAGTCGACCGTACGGCGATAGGCGGCGCTACTGTCGGTTTCTGCGGCGGTGACATAGACGTTGCCGCCGTTGCTCAGTTCGTTGTGCCGGTAGCTGAACTGGACGTCGAGCGCATCGGTGGGCTGCCAGCCGATGGCGATGCGGGTGCCCCATTCGGTGCCCTGATCGGGATTTCCGCCCAGCAGGGTATTGGCGATGTAACCACCCGTGCGGTTGTAGTAACCCGATGCGCGAACCGCGAAGCCGTCGGCAAGCGGGGCGTTGACCGCCGCGAAGGCATTCACGGTATCGAAGCCGCCGTATTCGACACGCGCCTCGCCGCCGTAGACGTCGGTGGGCTTCTTGAGCACGTACTTGATGGCGCCGCCGATGTTGCTGCCGCCGTAGAGGGTGCCCTGCGGCCCCTTGAGTATCTCGATGCGCTCGACATCCTCGACCGAGGCCGACTGGTCGGTGAAGTTCTGCACGTCGTCGATGTAAAAACCGACGCCCTGCGTGTTGCCGAAGGCGCCGACGCCGCGGATCACGACGTTGGGCTCGTTGTCCTGCCGCCGGTTGAGGATGATGTTCGGGGTCTGCCGTCCGAGGTCGTTGAGCGATGAAATGCCGGCATCGCGGATGGTGTCGGCGGTGATCGCGCTGATCGTCTCGGGAATGTCGAGCAAACGCTCGTTGCGCTTGCGGGCCTGGACGACGATCTCGCCGCCAGCTGCGGGCTCAGCGGTATCCTGCGGGATTTCCTGCGCCTTGGCGGACGGAAGCGGCATGAATGCCAGCGTGGTGCCGGCAAGCAGAATGGCTCGTACATAGATCATCGACTGAACCCTCATGATTTAAGCCGGCGCGATCTTTCGCGGCAGCATGTGTGACTCCCTGACGGACATGCTTTCCCGCTCGCCGAAGACGCATCCTCGACGCTCGGGCCTGCCCGGCTTTCGTTTTTGGTCTGCTTTCCCGCACCGTCGCCGGTGCGGGCATTCTACGCTGCGGTGGGCACCAGCCCGGCCGCGTGGTAATCGGTGATCGTCAACGCGCTGTTGAGTTGGCGCGATTTGCGCCCGATCAACCCGAAGCGCGTGAGGATCGGCGACAGGTCCATCATCACGTTGCGCTTCCAGATCTTGGCGCGCGTGGCGGGGACCATGATGTCTGAGCCGCCGTGCGCCGTCGCCTGGTTCTGCTCGACGAAGGCGCGGGCTTTGCGCTCATAAGCGGCGAACGCCTCGCGGTGATCGGCATGCGTCGCCAGTTCGCCCGCAAGGACATAGGCGCCGACAAGCGCAAGGCTCGTGCCCTGCCCCGAGAAGAACGAGGGTCCGTAGGCGGCGTCCCCGACGACGCCCACCCGTCCTTTCGACCACTGCGGCATGTGGATCTGCGTCATCGAATCGAAGTAGATGTCCGCAGACTTTCGCGCTTCCGAGAGCATTTCGGGCACGATCCATCCCTGGCCGGCATACCGCGTCTGCAGGTCGCGGTGCAGGCGATCCATGTCGGTGTACTCCTCGCGCGCCGGAGCCTCGCGGCGATAGGCGAGCAGCGCGTTCATCCGCTCCGCCCCGGTCTCGTAGACCAGCGCCATGAGGCCGGGCTCATTGTAGATCACCGCCTCGCGTGAGAAGCCGTGGTTGTTGGGCATCGTGAAGCCGACGAAGCAGCAACCAAGGTAGCGATAGAACTGGTCGGCGGGACCGAACGCAAGGGCACGGGTCGTCGAATGCAGCCCGTCTGCCGCGATCACCAGATCGAACCTTTCCTGCCGCCCGCTGCGGAACGTCACGTCGATCCCGCCGTCGTGGTCGGCCATGGCGATCACGCTGTCATCGAAGCGATAGGGGATCGTGCCCTTCGTCATGTCATGGAGCAGGCCCGAGATGACGCCGCGCTGCACTTCCACGTCACGGCCGACGACGCCGCCGGTGATGTCTTCCTGCCGGATGCTGGAGATCACGCGGCGGGAATTGCGAAACGTCCAGCTTTGCGCGTTGATATGTTCCTCGCGCAGCGCCGGCATCAGGCCCATGCGCTCACACACGTCGACGGCGGTGCCACGGATATCGATCGCATAGCCGCCGCTGCGGATCGTGCCTGCCCGCTCCACGACGGTCACGTCGAAGCCGTAGCGCTCCAGCCACCATGCCAATGCCGGGCCGGCGATGCTGGCGCCGCAGACCAGGACTTTGCGGGCTCTGGGCCGGATCATCGAAAGTACTCCCTGTTACAGTTCATGGTCATGGCCGCCCGAGACCGCTCAGGCGTGGGCGAGCACGAAAGCGCGCACGATATCCGCCGTACGCTGCCGGTGTTCGAGGGTGATCCCGTGCCGACTGCCCGCAAGCAGCGCGAACGAGCCACCGGGTATTGCCGCCGCGAGTTCGCGCGCCTCATCCACGCGGATGATCGGATCGCTGTCGCCGCATATCACCAGCGTGGGCGCGGTGATCTCGCCCAGCCTGCCGGTGATGTCATGCCTGTCGAGGGCCGCCATGCGCCGGGCGAAGGCCTGGGGCTCCCGCGTCACCAGAACGGCGTTGGTCTGCGCGACCAGTTCCGGCTGCAGGTCGATCGCTTCAGGAGCGATCACCGTTTCCAGCATGAAGCGCCGCACCGCCGCCGGATCGACGAGCCCCAGCGCGCCGAGGTCCGGCAGATGAAACCGGCTCCGCGCCGAGGCGGTCGCCCCGAGGATTACGCTTTTCACGCGCTCAGGGAACAGCACGGCGAACGTCATCGCCACTGCGCCGCCATAGGACGATCCGAAGACATGCGCCCGCTCCAGCCCGCTCCCGTCGAGGAAAGCGGCAATGTCCCGTGCGTGCTCCGCCATACCGTAAGGGGTCGGTTCGCACGGGCTATCCGGAGAATCGCGCTGGTCGAGCGCGATGGCCTGAATGCCGTCTCCCAGATGCGGCATGAACACCGCGAATTGGCTGCGATCGGCGTTCCCGCCGTGGAGAAGCAGAAGCGGTTCGCCCTGCCCGATCCTGTCGGCGCAGAGCGGTACGGTATCGGCGATGGCTTGCCCCATGACATGACCTCCGTCGTGCGGGGAGAGACGCCTGTGCGCCGCTCCGTTTCAGTTTTGTGTCATGCCCGTGCAGATACTGTCCAAGACTGTATTCTCATCGCGCATATGCCCGGACGGCATGTCTCAGGCGCAAAGGCTATGCGCGATGGGTATCGGCCGCTTCGGGGATCCGCGCCGTCGGCCATTCGCCCGCAGCCACCTGATCGGCGACCAGCGAGAGCAGCATTTCATGAATTTCGCGGATCGCGCGCAGGCCCTGCCGGTTCCATTGCGTCGCGATCGCCCATGAGGCCTGCAACCCCGCGATCGGCACGAAACTCAGCCGCTCCGCCCTCTCCGGGCCGATGACGCAGCTGGGCGCGATGCCGAAACCCGCGCCCCGCTCGACAAGGTCGCCGACCAGGGCCGAACTGTTGACCTCGCTGCGCACGACCAGCTTGCGCGTCACTTCCGGATAGGCGGCCTCCAGGTACGAGAGCGTGCTCTGCGGATAGCCGACAAGGACCAGCGGAAGGCCGACAAGATCCGGCACGCTGACCGTATCCGCGAACTCCCCTCGCCTCTCGCGCGGACAGACGAGGCAGAAGTTCTCGTTGACCAGCGGGGTCATCATCACCCCGCTGGTGCTGGCCGAATTGGAGATGAGCGCCACGTCGAGGTCGCCGGCGGCGATCCTGTCCCGCAAGTACGAACTCGAGCCCTGGATCAGGTCCACGCGGCAGCCGGGATAGCGGGCCAGAAACCCCGCCATGACCGGCAGCAGCAGCTTGGCATGGATGGATTGCGGGGCGCCAAGCGCGATGGTCCCGGTAAAGTCGCTGTCCTCCGTCGCCATTTCATCGACCAGTTGCTTCACCGATTCGAGAATGCCGGTGGCCCTGCGATAGAAGCGCTCCCCCGCATCGGTCAGCGATACGCCCGTGCTGTGCCGCACGAATAGAGCCTGCCCGACCTCGTCCTCCAGCTTGGCGATCGAACGGCTCAGGGCGGGCTGGGCGACGTTGAGGTAATAGGCGCCGCGCACGAAACTGGACGCATCCGCGACCGCCTTGAAGTATCGAATTTGCCTGAGTTCCATGACCCCGCGCGACTCCATTGGCAGACTGCGGCCGTTAGATAACCTTTCCAGATCGAGGTCAAACCACCGTCCCGCGCCGGGCCAAGGGTTCCTCCTCGCGGTCGGCGTAATGCCGGGCCAGAATGGCGCAGGCGAACAGCTGTATCTGATGGAACAGCATGAGCGGCAGCACCGCCGCGCCCACTTGCGAGGCAGGGAACAGAATGCCCGCCAGCGGCACGCCGGAGACCAGGCTCTTCTTCGAACCACAGAACTGCAGAACGATCGCGTCCGCCCGCTCAAGGCCCAGCAGACGGCCGAGAACCCACGTCGACAGCAGGACGAGAGCAAGCAGAATAACGCACCACAGCGCAAGCTGCGCCAGCGCCTCCGGCGCCACGCGGTGCCACAAACCTTCGACGATGGCCGCGCTGAAAGCCGAGTAGACGACCAGCAGGATCGAGCCTCGGTCGGACACCATCACCAACGGACGATGCCGCGCGACCCATGGGCCGATCCACGGACGCAGCAGGTGCCCGGCGACGAACGGCAGCAGAAGCTGCAGGGCAATCGTGCGCACCCCGCCCCACGACATTCCCAGCAACCCGCCTCCCCCCTCGACGCGCATCAGCACGCTTGCGAGGATGGGCGTCAGGGCGATGCCCAGAAGATTGGAAAACGACGCGCTGCAGACCGCCGCCGCGACATTGCCTCTGGCGACCGAAGTGAACGCGATGGACGACTGCACCGTGGAGGGAAGCAGCGTCAGGAACAGCAGGCCCGAAGCCATCACCGGATCGAGGACGCCCAGCCGCTCGATCCCCAGGCCCAGAAGCGGAAACAGCACGAAGGTCGATCCGAGGACCGCCAGATGCAGTTTCCATGCGCCCGCGCCAGACAACAGCGCCTCACGCGACAGCTTCGCCCCCTGCAGGAAGAACAGCAGCACGATGGCCGCGTCCGCTGCCATGTCAACCACCGACGTTCCCGCGCCGCGCACAGGCAGGAAACTCGCCAGGCAGACGGTGCCGACCAGCGCGAACAGGAAAGCGTCGAAGGCGGCGCGCAAGTATCCCTTCATCGCCTCACTCCCCGATCAGCAGATCGGCGAGGACCGGCTCGGCTGCCGCGATCGAGGTGCCTTGATGATAGATATTGCGCCAGCCGTCCGCCTGGAGGCGATAGAGCCGCAAATGGCGCGCAGCCTTGCGGCGGACGGCGCCGTCGCTCGCCCTGAACACATTCACGAACGAGCCGCGCACGATGGCAAGGTCACCGACATGGCTGATGTGGTTCTCGGTGACGCGATACTCGACATATCGACCGCCCTGCTGGCACACGGCAGCCAAGTAGCCCGCCTTGTTACTTATCGAGCCATCGGCATCGACGTGGACGTAGTCGGCATCGACCATGCTCGCCAAGGTCTGATAGTCGGCCTCGACGATCCCTGCGGCCCTCCGGTCCTCCAGTTCGGCGATCTCGGCGTCAATCACGTCCATGTCCTGCGCTCTCCATTCCCTGCCGCCAAAACCAATCCGCAGATGGGTAGTGCGAAGGAGGAGAGAGACGCAAAGTCCGTGTTCTCATGGTCGCCATGAGGGATCGGCATGCCTGACGGCCATGCCGCCGATGCATTGCCCCGATGAACAATCGCTAATGGCAATTCGCAGGCGCCGATGCCAATCAGGGCATGTCCATTCGCGGAGCGCATCATGTCTGAAGCTATCGGTACGAGCCTGGTGGAGCGGATCTCCCACGTCAATCTGGCGATCCGCGACGAACAGGCTTCGCGCGATTTCTACGTCGGGCTTCTCGGCCTCACGGAAGTGTGGCGCGTTCCGCAGCCGCAGCCGGGGCTATGGCTCCAGATCGGCTCGAAGCAGATCCACCTGCTCCGCCCGGTGGACGACGACGAACTGCCGCCCCGGCGCGTGCTTCAGGAAACGCCGATGGCCCCGCATCTCGCCTTCTCCGTCGCTGACGTGAAGCGGGTCGCGCGCCGTCTGGAGGAAAACGGCGTCACCGTGATCTTCAGCCCCTACATGGAAGGGCAGGCGTTCTTCACCGACCCGTCCGGGAATATTCTCGAAATTCTCGAAGATCTCTGACCGGCCAGCAAGTCCCAACCACCCTGACGGCCTGCGCCTCTTCGGCTGCAGGCCGTCTTTTTTGGTTCAAGCCGAAGTGATGCGCGGCGCGGGCCGGTTGATGAAGGACTTCAGCGCAAAGCTGCTCTGGATATGCGCGACGTTGGGAATTTGCGTCAGCACCTCGAGGAGATCCCGGTAGTGATCCAGGTCCCGGACCACGACCCGCAACAGGTAATCCGCGCCGCCTGACATAAGGAATCCGCTCATGATCTCGGGCAGGTCCGCCGCCCGGCTTTCGAATGCCTCGAGGGCGGTGCGGACCTGCTTGTCGAGGGTCACCGAGACGAAAACGGATATCGGGCCGGCGAGCTTCTTCTCGTCCAGCCGCGCGAAGTATCCGAGGATATATCCCTCTTCCTCCAGCGCGCGAACCCGCCGGGCCGTGGGGGTCAGGCTGAGGCCGATCCGCTCGGCAAGATCGCTCCACGTGATGCGGCCATCCTCGCTGATGCACTGGAGAATCTTGCGGTCGTAGGAATCAAGTGCCCGGCTCATCACTTCCCCACCATAAGATCGATCATTAGCGATATATTCCACACAATCTACATTAACTAGTAAAATTGTTCAAATCAGAAGCTCGATCGCGCCATGTTTGGCAACTCTCCCTCGCGTTTCCCGGCTACTTTCGGACCCGCAAGGAGAACGACAATGCGACACGAGGGGATCATCAGCCTGGACGCCATCTACCAGGCCGAGACCGGCCCTGCCTTCATGACCGGCATCCAGGCCCTCGTGCGCCTGCCGCTGATGCAGCGGCGCCTCGACAGGCATCGGGGCCTGCGGACGGCGGGCCTGATCTCCGGCTATCGCGGTTCTCCCGTAGGGGCTTACGACCAGCAGCTGTGGAAGGCGCAGAAGTACCTCGACGCGCATGAAGTCGTCTTCCAGCCGGGGCTGAACGAGGATCTAGCCGCCACCGCCCTGTGGGGCGCGCAGATGCACAAGGCTTATGGTCCGTCCAAGGCCGATGGTGTCTTCGGCATCTGGTACGGCAAGGGCAACGGCGTCGACCGGACGGGCGACGTGTTCCGCAATGCGAACATGCTGGGCACTTCGCCGCTGGGCGGCGTCTTGGCGATCGGCGGCGACGACCACAGCGCGCAGTCATCGATGTTCCCGCACCAGACCGACGGCATCTTCCAGTCGGTTCACATGCCGGTGTTGCAGCCGGCCAACGTCTCGGAAATCCTCACGCTGGGCATGGCGGGCATCGCCATGTCGCGCTTCTCGGGCGTGTGGGTCGCGATGAAGACGATCGCCGAGGTCGTCGAAAGCGCCGCGACCTTCGACCTTCCCGATCCCTATCCCGCTTATGCCTCACCGGCGGGGCTGGTGCCGTCGCACGGGCTGAACTGGGACCCGTCGATCAACTGGCCCGCCGAACGCGCCGAATACGAACGGCGCATGATCGAGGAGCGCATTCCCGCCGCCGTGGGCTGGGCCACCGCCAATCGCATCGACGCGCCGGTGTTCGAGGCTGGCCGCACACGCCTGGCCGTCGTGACGGTCGGCAAGGCGCATCAGGACCTGATGCAGGCCCTGTCCAACCTCGGCATCGGCAAGGACGAAGCCGAGGCACTCGGCCTCTCGATCTACAAGGTGGCGATGAGCTGGCCGCTCGCCACCGATCCGCTGCTGGCCTTCGCGAAGGGAGCGGAGGAAATCCTCGTCATCGAGGAAAAGGGGCCGACGGTCGAAAGCCAGATCAAGTCCGCCTTGTTCAATCACGACGGCAGGCGCCCGCGCGTTTCGGGCAAGACCGCCCCGGACGGCAGGCAACTGCTGCCGGTCGTTTCGGAATTCAACCCGCTGATGGTCGCCAGGGCCCTGGTCCAGCGCATCGCCCCGGACGGCGCGATCGACCTGACGACCCGGCTGTCGGCGCTGGAAGCCGCCGGGTCGCGCGGCGAGGTAATCGCATTCCCCGCCCGCAAGCCGTTCTTCTGCTCGGGCTGCCCGCACAACAGTTCAACCCGGACGCCGGAAGGTTCGATGGCGGGCGGCGGCATCGGTTGCCATGTCATGGCGCTCTCGCAGCCGAAGCTGAAGACCCCGACCTTCAGCCAGATGGGCGGCGAGGGCCTGCAATGGGTCGGCGCAGCACCATTCTCGCAGACGGGCCACATCTTCCAGAACCTGGGCGATGGCACCTACCAGCACAGCGGGCTGCTGGCGATCCGCGCGGCCGTGGCGGCGGGCACCAACATCACCTTCAAGATCCTCTACAACGATGCCGTGGCGATGACCGGCGGCCAGCCCGCCGAAGGCGCGCTGGAACCACGCCGCATTCTTGCGCAACTCGTCGCTGAGGGCGTCGGTGCGGTCCATCTCGTCAGCGACATGCCCGAGAACTGGCCGCGATCGAGCCTGCCTGCCGGCGTCACCCTGCACCACCGCGACGCGATGGACAGCCTGCAAAAGACCCTGCGCCAAGTCCCCGGCGTCACCGCGATCCTTTACGAACAGACTTGCGCCGCCGAGAAGCGCCGTCGCCGCAAGCGCGGCGCCTTTCCCGATCCCGACCGGCGGGTCTTCATCAATGAGCGCGTCTGCGAAGGCTGCGGAGATTGTTCGGTACAGTCCAACTGCATTTCGGTGGAGCCGCTCAAGACACCTTATGGCGTGAAGCGCCGGATCAATCAGTCCGCCTGCAACAAGGATTTCTCCTGCACGAAAGGGTTCTGCCCGAGCTTCATCGAGATCGCCGGCGCCAAACTGCGCAAGCCCGCCCCCGACCGCATCCGCGCACTGGAAGCCGAGCACTTCGGGACAATTCCCGAGCCGACGATCCCCGCGCTCGAGACCGTCTACAACATCTATGTCGCGGGGATCGGCGGGCTTGGCGTCCTGACCACCGGCGCCCTGCTGGGCACTGCCGCGCACTTGTCGGGCCGCAACGCCACGGTGCTGGACTTCACCGGCCTTGCGCAAAAGAACGGCGCGGTGGTGAGCCAGGTGCGGATCGCCCCACAGGGCAGCGACATCCACGCCGTGCGGATCGGATCGGGAGAGACCGACCTGCTGCTGGGCACCGATGCTCTGGTCGCCGCCAGCCCGGATTCGCTGCGCAAGTTCGCCAGAGGACGCGGCGCGGTGGTCCTCAACGGTGACGAGACCCCCACTGCCGATGTCGTCTCGGATCGCGACTTCGCATTGCCGACGCCGAAAATCGTCGAGACGCTGCTTGGCCGCACGGGAGCCAACGGCTTCCTGCTCAGCGCCACCCGCATTGCCGAAGGGCTGTTCGGCAACAATGTCGCGGCCAACACCCTGATCGTCGGCTACGCCTGGCAGAAGGGCCTCCTCCCGCTGGAAGCCAGCGCTTTCGAAGCCGCGATCGAAGCCAATGGCGCAGCGGTCGAACTGAACCGGCGCGCATTCGCATGGGGACGTCTGGCGGCGGTCGACATGGCCACGGTCGAGCAGGCCGCCGGTATCGCCACGCCCGCAGCACCGACGCCAGAAACCCTCGAAGCATTGATCGCCCGCCGCACCTCGGACCTGATCGCGTATCAGAACGAGGCCTATGCGCGCATCTACGCCGCAATGGTCGATCAGGCAGCCGCCTCCGCCGCGCCTCTGGGCAAGCGCGGCGAGGCTTTCGTGCGCTCCGTGGCCACGCAGGGCTATCGCCTGATGGCGTATAAGGACGAATATGAGGTCGCGCGCCTTTACGCGGCCCCCGACTTTCGCAGGGCGCTGGAAGAGCAGTTTTCCGAGACCGGCGCGATCGGCGTCTGGCTTGCCCCTCCCCTGCTCTCGCGGATGGACCCGGCCACCGGCCGCCCGAAGAAGCGCAAGTTCGGCCCCTGGGTCTTCCATGCATTCGCGATGCTCGCCCGCCTGAAATCGCTGCGCGGCAGCTGGGCCGATCCGTTCGGATACACGCAGGAACGGCGAAGGGAGCGGGCGCTGGCGGCGGACTATCGGCAGATGATCGCCGAACTGTGCGGCGATCTTGGTCATGCCACCATCGACCATGCCGCAGCGCTCGCCGATCTGCCCGAGATGATCCGCGGCTACGGCCCGGTCAAGGAGGCGGCAATGGCCGAATACGAAGAGCGGCTCAGCGAACTTCGCGCGGGCCCGAACGCAACGCCGATGAACGAGGCCGCCTGATGCTTAACGAAACACAGATCGCCATTCGCGACACGGTGCGCGATTTCACGCAGCGGAAAATCCGCCTCGACGGCGCCATCCGCAAGGCACCGCGCTAACTTCAAGGGTCAAGCAATGACATTGGTATTCCAGACCATTCCCCACCCCCGCCGGCTGGACCCCGGTTCGCGATCGGCCGCCCTCGAAAATCCGGGGTTCGGAAAGCATTTCACCGACCATATGGTCACCATCCGCTGGAGCAGCGAAGCCGGATGGCACGATGCCCGTGTCGGACCGCGTCGCCCCTTCGAGATCGATCCTGCGGCATCCGTCCTGCATTACGCGCAGGAAATCTTCGAGGGCATGAAGGCCTATCGCGGGGCCGATGGGCAAACTCTTCTGTTCAGGCCGGAGGAAAATGCCCGGCGCTTCAACCTGTCGGCAGAGCGGATGGCGATGCCGCAGCTTCCCGAAGATATCTTCCTCGAAGCCGTGAAGCGCCTCGTGGACGTCGATCGTGATTGGGTGCCGGGCAACGGAGGCAGCCTTTATCTTCGGCCTTTCATGTTCTCGGACGAGGCGTTTCTGGGTGTGCGTCCTGCCTCCAGCTACATTTTCTGCGTGATCGCATCCCCGGCAGGCGCTTATTTCAGGAACGGGGACGATGCGATCCGGCTCTGGGTCACTCCGGACTACACGCGCGCCGCGCCCGGAGGCACGGGTGCGGCGAAATGCGGCGGCAACTACGCAGGAAGCCTGCTCGCACAGCGTCAGGCAATCGCTCGCGAGTGCGACCAGGTCCTGTTCCTCGACGCGGTCGAAGGGCGCTGGGTGGAGGAACTCGGCGGCATGAACATCTTCTTCGTGTTCGACGACGGCCGACTGATCACGCCGCCTCTGCGGGGCACCATTCTTCCCGGCATCACCCGCGATTCCATCATGACCATCGCGCGGGAACGGGGGCTAACCGTGTCCGAGGTGCCGCTGTCGTTCGATCAATGGCAGGCCGATGCCGCGAGCGGCAGCCTTACGGAAGCGTTCGCCTGTGGGACCGCTGCGGTGATCGCTGGAATCGGGTCGGTGCTTTCTCCCGGCGGGCAGTTCGCGGTGGGAGACGGAAAGACGGGGCCGGTCACAACGGCGCTCCGCGACGAACTCACAGCGCTGCAGCGCGGCGATCGGCCGGATCGCCATGGCTGGGTCCAGGCGTGCAGCTAGGCTGAACCGCGCGTTTCCGGGGGCGGCATGAAGCCGCCCCCGCCGAAGTCAGGCAGTCACGCTCCCCCACGCCGCGCCCCAGAGGTTCGGCGGGCAATGAATGCGTCCGTCACGATAGGACACAGGCTCGGGCAAATCCGCAGCGATGAAGGCCGGACCGTCGAGGTCCACGAAGTCGCATAGCTGACCGAGCAGAAACGCCGGAGCCGCGGCAAGGCTGGACCCCGCCATGTTGCCGACCATCACGCCCAGCCCCAGCTTGCGCGCGAACGCCTCCATTTCCAGCGCTTCGGTCAGGCCTCCGCACTTGTCGAGCTTGATGTTGGCAACCTGGAACCGGCCGACCAGTCCCGCGATGTCCTCCAGCCCCAACAGGCTTTCGTCCGCCGCGATGGGAATGCGCGAGCGGATGTATTCGAGCCCGGCTTCGCCGCCGCGCGGGACGGGTTGCTCAAGGAGCGAGACCTCGGCTTCCACCAGAACGGGCAGTAGCGCATCGAGGCTGTCGACGCAGTAGCCCTGATTGGCATCGACCATGAGCCAGACATCGGGGCGATGCTTGCGCACCAGCCTTATCCGCTCGCTATCGGCGTCGAGATCACCGTCGAGCTTGAGCTTGATCGCCTGCGCGCCGACATAGCTTTCCAGTTGCCGCAGCATCTGCTCGGGCGGGTCGGCGGACAGGGTGAACGTAGTGACCAGCGGCACCGGCGGCTTCAGGCCCGCCAGTTTCCACACCGGCACGCCCTGTTCCAGCGATTCCCGCTCCCATAGCGCCGCGTCGATGGCGTTGCGCGCGCCGCCCGCAGGCATCGCCTGGCGCAGTTCCTCGCGGCTGGGGCCGTCCTCGATCAAGGGGCGATAGGCTTCCAGCTCGGACTGCATGTGATCGAGCGTATCGCCGGTGTAGTAGACCCCGCTCGCCTCGCCGCGCCCCACGATGCCGCCGCCTTCCAGCGTGACCCGCACGGCGGGGATGCCGGTGAAGACATGCCCGGCGATGCGCAGCGGCTGCCTGAAGGTCATCGGGTCGGTGGCGACGTGCAGCGTGAGCTTGCTCATGCCGCCGCCCCCACGATCCCGGTCCGCCGCGCGCCGCGCATGGCAAGCAGAAAGAAGAACGCCGCCAGCAGCGAACTGGGAAAGCTGACGCCCGCGATCGCCTGTCCCAGCATCGCCTCGCCGCCCAGCGCCTGGCTGAGCAGCGCGATGGCGGCCGGCGCGGTCGCGACGCCGAATACCGCCGAGACGAAGACGTTCGTGCCCAGCGCCAGCCCGCGTATCTCGTTGGGGACGTTGAGGGTGATCGCGATGACCCCGATCGTCGCCGTGACCGCGCCCATCATCAGGTTGAGGGCCAGCATCCCGGCAAACAACGGAACCCCCGGCGCGAGCGCGAAGAACGACAGCGGCGCCGTCGCCAGCGCGGCGACGAAAGCGGGGATCAGCACCCCGGCCCGGCCCCCACGCCGACGGCCGAGTTCCGCGCCCTGCCCTCCGGCAAGCGCGCCGACGATGCCGCCCAGGAACGTGACCGCGCTCAGCCACCCGGCGAACTGACCGGGCGAGAGATGATGGTCGCGGATCAGCACCGGCGTCGCCCAGACCGCCGCCGCCTGCAGCGCGATCTGGCAGAACAGCATCGCGAGGAGCAGCGGGACGAGGAAGGCGCGATAGGCCCACAGTTCGCGCAAGGCGGCCGACGTGGCGGTGGTCGCCTCCTTGCGCTCCTGCCGCGCAGGCTCGGCGATCAGCAGCAGCGGGATCAGCAGCACGATCGCGAGGAGCGCCGCCGCGAGATAAAGCGCTCGCCAGGGCGCGAGGCCGTCCAGCAAACCTGGGCTGGACGTCAGCATCCGGGTCAGCACATCGAACATCAGCCCGCCCGCGAGGATGCCGAACGCCTGACCCGAAGCCTGCCCCACCGCGAACAGACTGGTGGCGACCGAACGACGCTCAGGCGGGAAGAGGTCGGCGATGACCGAAAGCGCCGCCGGGATGATGAGCGCGAAGACCACGCCGAGCGCGATCCGCCAGATCACCAGCAGCGTCACGCTCGATGCGAAGGCGGTGCCGGCCATACCCGCCATCCACACGATCAGCCCCGCCACCAGCAGGCGCATCCGGTTGCGGCTGTCGATCATGCGGCCGAGCGGGATCGAACTGAGCCCGAACGCGAGACCGAAGGCCGTACCCTGCAGCAGCCCGATCTCGATGTCGCTGAGCGCCATGTCCCGCTTCATCGGTTCGATGAGCAGCGTCGTGAGCGTGATGTCCATCGACAGGAAGAAGCCCATGAGCGCCAGCACCGCCATGGCGGCCCGCGCACGGCGGGCCTCGGGATAACCTGGGCCGGGAATACCGGTCATGCGCGAGCACTCCGCTCGAACGCCAGCCGCACGGTGCGGCCGCTGGTGAACAGGAAGCCGCCGGCGCCGAATTCGAGCGTCCCGCCGGGCGGGGATAAGGTGGGCGACACCGCGCGCCACAAGTCGGGGCCGAGCGGTTCGAGCAGATAGTCGGTGCCGCCCAGCGGCCCGGACAGCACGATCCGCGCGGCGCCCGCCTCGTCGATGCGGATATCCGCCGCAAGCCGCGCCGCGCGGCTTTCGTAGCGGCCGATGAGCGAAGCGGCCGTGGTGCATTCGGGCACCGTCACCGGCGCAAGATGGTCAGCCTCACCGAACTCGGTGGTTTCGAGCGCCGTGACGCCGTCCGTCTCGACCGGCAGGATGCGCAAGTCGGTGGGAAGGATCGCCACGGTCATGCGGCCGTCCGCGTCCCGCGTCGTGGGCAGGGTCATGCCGCCCATGACGACCGCCTGCTGCCCGGCATGCCCCACGAGCGAGAGCACCTGCCCGGTGCGCGCGGAATGGAACGTGCCTTCGACCAGCCTGCACGCGGCGTCCTGCGGCGCGGGCGGCAGACCCTGGATGCAGCAGTCGATGATCGCATCAACAAGACTGTAGAGATCCAGCGCGCTGCGCCCGTTCGTCATGAGGATGATGTCGAGTTCATGCCCCAGCACCTTGAGCATCTGGCTCGACCCGCCGACGACCCCGCCCGCGTGATGGACGGTGTCCAGCCCACGATGCTTCGTCATGTTGAGGCCCAGGCCGTAGCCATGAGTCATCCGGGGCGTGCGCATCTGCGCCCAGGTCTCGGCGCTGCCGACGATGGGGTGGCTCATGTGCCGCAGCCACGCCAGCATGTCGTTGACGGTCGAGACGATGCCGCCCTCGCCGCCGATCCAGGCACCGAAGATGCCCCGGCTCCAGCCGCCGTCGGACCGCGACAGGTGCTGCGTGGCGCTGTTGGGCAGAAGGTCGGTGTCGAGGGGACGCAGCAGCGTGTCGGCCATGCCGATGGGATCGAGGATGCGGGTCCGCAGGAAGTCGGCGAACGGCATGCCGCTGACCCTCGCCGCGATCTCGGTCAGCAGGACGTAGCCGCCGTTGTTGTAGTTCCATGTCGTACCGGCCGGGGCATTGACGCTGTCGAGCCCGGCCAGCAGGTCCAGCTGGAAACCGGCATCGGCCGCCACGCCCGGCCCGGCCGTGGAGAAGATCAGGTCGAGGCTGTCACGCATGCCGCTGGTATGCGCCATCAACTGTTCGATGGTGATCGGATCGGCCCAGGCGGGCAGTTCGGGAATGTAGGCGCGCGGCGAATCGGCGATCGCGAGCTTGCCTTCCTCGGCCAGCAGCATGACTGCAAGGACGCAGAAATGCTTGGTTGTCGAGCCGATCCGCATACGGATCGAGGGGGACAGAGCTACCGGCAGCTCGACATTGGCCATGCCGAAGCCGCGGCGATAACCGGGTATGCCCTTGAGGGCGACACCGACCGCGAAGCCCGGCGCGTCGGTTCTGTCATAGGGCGCGAACAGCGCGTCGAGCGCCGCCACGTCGATCCTGGCCTGCTGGGACATGGGAATTCCTCGGGAGATGATCTGGGGATTGGGAGCGCGGTCAGAAGCGCGTGGTGGCGCTGAGTCCGATAGTGCGCGGCTGCATCATCGAGACCTGCGCGGGGCCGCCCAGGATCGACAGCACCGTGGCAGCGGAAAGCTGGCCGCGCGTATCGAACAGGTTGCGTACGAAGACTTGCGCCTCGACGGGGCCGAACGTTGCTCCGGCCCGTAGATCGACCGCGACATAATCGGGCAGTTCGTACTGCGGGAACCCCGCGTTGCCGTCGAACGAGGACGATCGATCGGAGACGAAGCGCACCGTCGCGCCCGCGCTCGGACGCAAGGCGGAGGTGGCAGGCGCCCGGTAATCGAGGTTCATCGTCACCGTGTACTTCGGCACGTTGGGCAGGCGGTCGCCTTTGGTCGCGCCGAGATCGGCACTGTCGTCGGCAATGCGCGCATGCTGCCAGGCGAAGGAGCCGGTGGCGGTAAGGGTCGAACTCGGCCGCGCGGTCAGCGTCAATTCGGTGCCGGTGACATGCGCCCCCCCGGCATTGGCGATTACCGAGACGCCGCCTGCCGCCGTGGCGATCTGGATGTCGTTCCAGTCGATGTAGTAGCCGGCAAGGTCGATGCCGAAGCTGCGGTCGGCGGTTTCCGCCTTGAAGCCCGCCTCGAAGCTCTGAAGCGAATCCGACTTGAATGTCGCAGGCGCCAGAGGCTCGCCGGTCAGCGGATCGTCGACGACGTAGTTCGGGCCTCCGGGGCGATAGCCGGTCGCGTAGCGGACGTAGAACGTCGCCTTGTCGCTGAAACGATACCGCGCGTTGGCGAGGTAGGTGACCACGTCGTCGCTGGAACGCGCCTGCGGCTGGGAGCCGATCAGCAGGCCTGATCCGATCTGCTCGAAGCGCTGCGTGTTGCGGGCATAGCGAAGACCGCCGGAAACGTCGAAGCGCTCGGTGATGTGCCAGGTGAGGTTGCCGAACACGGCGAGTTCGCGGTAGCGGCTGGGAATGGCAATCGTCGCGAGATTGACAGGCGCGATCGAACCACTCGCGTCGTAGGGCACGATGAGCTGCCCGTTCCTGCTGTTCTCGTTGGTAAAGAAGCCTCCCACCAGCCAGTCGATCGTGCCAGTGCCGTTCGAGGCGAGCCGCAGTTCCTGCGTGAACTTCTTCGTGCTGCGCAACTGGTCCACCGCGACGGCGTCGAAGTTCAGGCCGAACTGGCCCAGCAGCGGCACGTAGACGGCCGAAGCATCCTGACGGAAGGCGACGCGCGTGGTCTGGTAGCTGGTGATCGAGGTCAGCGTCGCAGGGCCAAGATCGTAATCGATCGTCCCGCTGGCCAGTCGGAAGCGCTGTTCGAACCCTTCCGCCAGCAGCCGGCGCTGGTCGAAGCTGCCGTCGACCGGATCGCCCGCCAGCGTGTAGTCCGCCGCCGCCGCGCCGCCGCGGTGAATGTTCTGGAGATAGCCGCCGATGCGGATCGACAGCGCATCGCTCGGCTTGAGCAGCAGGTCGGCACGCCCGCCGTAGACGCGCGAACGATTCACGTCCTTGCGACCCAGCGCAAGATTATCGATGAAGCCGCCGTCGCGCGAATAGAAGCCGTTGGCGTGCAGGGCGACCTTGTCCGTCACGACCGGCACATTGAACGCCGCGCCGCCGTTATAGCTGATGCCGCCATGCCGGGTGTCCGACACGCCCGCCTGCGTCGATCCGCTCACGCCATCCAACTGCGGAGCGGCGGTCACGTACTTGATGAGCCCGCCCATCGTGCTGGCGCCGTAGAGCGTACCCTGCGGCCCGCGCAGCACCTCGATGCGGTCCATGTCGAACAGTCCCGCGTCGAGCGACAGCGACGAAGCGTTGGTGAAGGCAGTGCTCGATCCGTAAGGCACGTCGTTGACGTAGACGCCGACGGTCGGGCCGATGTCGTTTCCGGCCGTTACCCCGCGCAGCGTCAGCTGCGTCTGCCCCGGCCCAGCCGTGGTGAACGACAGCGCCGGCACCGAATTGGCGAAATCGCGGAACTGCACGGCATTGATGCGCGCCAGATCCTCGCCCGAGATCGCGGTGACGGACTGCGGTGTTTCAAGCAGGCGTTCTGCCCGTTTCTGCGCCGTGACCACGATATCGCCGCCTGCGACCTCACTAGCGAGCGACTGGGCGAACACAGCTCCCGGCGCCAGCGCCAATGCCGCCACACCCGCAGCCAAGAGCGGTTTCGTCGATGTCATGCCATTCCCCTTGATCAGCGGTTCTTTCCTCATACAAACCGAACGTTCATTCTTTTAAAGAAGCTGTCAAGAGGTTGTAACTTCCCGCGAGACGAAATAACGAACGATTGTACTTTTTGAGGATGCCATGCCCAAACGCGACCCTGAGCACATGAACGCGCAGCGCGAGCGGATCCTGCGCGCCACGATCGAGTGCATCGCCCGCAAGGGCGTGGAAGGCATGTCGATGGCGGATATCCGCCAGCAGGCGGGGCTGAGCACCGGCGCGATCTACGTTCATTTCGCGAACAAGGAGGACATCGTCGCCGAAGCACTGCGCTACGGGATCGTCGATGCCCTCGAATTTCCGGACGACTGGCCGTCATTCAGGGCACTGATCGCGAATCTCGACGACCAGTTGGGCTTCGATATCGAAACCATCGTACGCACCCGACTTCACTTGCGCGCCGAGGCGGCGCGGCCGGGCAACCTGCACGACGTGTTCAAGCCTATACTGGAGGAAGCACTGGCGATCCTGAGCGACCACCTGCAGGCCATGGCGGATCGCGGCGCGATCGAACTCAGGATGAGCGCCCGGCAAACGGCGCAGGGGATGAGCGCTTTCGTCGATGGTTCGCTGTGGCTGGCGCTTGCAATCGATCGACCATTGGAAGACCTCAAATCCGAATTGGCGTTGGGCCTCGACCAATTTGTTGCGGTGCGCGCCATCTCCGCGCGGTCACGGCTGGAAGCCTCGCCGCATGCTCCATAGGTTCCGCGAGATATGTGGAGGGCATTCCCGCTCTCGTTATCCTGCCCGTTGGGATCGGCTCCGGCACTCACCAAGGCCCGAGCTATCGAGGTGTCGCACCCTACTCCCTCGGCAAGCAGAGCTGTCAACCGCTGCTTGGGTATCACGGCAGGAAACCATCGGCCTTGCTTGGTGACTGACAAAGCAGACGGCTGCACCTGGAGAGTGGAAATCGGCGATTGAGTGACCGGAAGGGTCGCAGTTGATGGACAGGGCTTGGGACTTATCCGCTATTCCCTCGCGTAGCGTTCAACGGCAGATTCATCGCCAGATCCCGACGCTGAGTGAACGCCAGCACACGCAGTTCATGCGCCTGTGTCTCGATTTGTGCATTAAAGGTAGACTGCAGCGTTGATCCGGACGGAGCGACGGCAGTGGTGCCGCGATACTAGATGATCGGTTTAACCCGGGGCCATTATCACGGATCCGCGCTGGTCAGCGGCAGCAACGGTTTGGGCACCCGGACATGCCGCCCGAACTCTGTCTGCGCAACGGTCGTATCGTGCAGGCTTGCACGGTCGAAGAGCCCGAGTACCATCGAAGCATCGCTATCGTCGCCGATAATTTGACCGGACAGCCCGCCTTCCTATTCCTCCGCGTCGACATAAGAATTGCGCTCAGGATTAGCCTACGGCGGCGCAATACCAATCAAGCATGCGGTGATGACCAAAAAGGCGGCAATAGCGGTAGGTCTGCCAAGGCCGCGTGATTTTGCTGGCGGCGACCGGCTTGGCGGGTGCTGACGGCAAGCCTACCACGCATCAAGCGGCAAAGCCGAAGCGCGCGATGCCCTTGATGCTCTCGACCGTCTGGTCATCCCACCAGTAGCCGCCGTGCATGAACGAATTGGTCCGGTGCCCGGGCGCCGCATTGCCCGGCGAAGGCGCGAAGACCACCGGATCCGGCAGGCCGGCCAGCACCCCTTCAAGCTTTTCGCGGGCAGCATTTTCGCGTCCGGTCCCCTTGTAGGGTGGCACAAGATGCCGCTGCATGCCGAGCAGCGGTGCGTCGGGACAGTCTCCCTTGTCCTCCAGGGCGCCCGAGATCAGATAGAGTAATGACCGGGAATAGGCTTTGCCGAAGAGCTTGCCGTCGAGCGCGTTGGCGATTTCGCGCGGGTCGTTCATCGTGAAGATGCGCAAGCCCTCGAACCGCCCGCCCGCATAACTTTCGGCCGCCTCGTCAATCCGGATCGCGGGGGCAAGCAGAATGTGCCCGACCGAAAGGTTTGCCGGTGCCAGCCGGGTGGCGAGTGCCAGGCGCCCGCAGAACAGCGCGCCGGCACTGTGCCCGATGGCCAGCAGTCGGACGTCCTTGCCGCCGCGGGCGATGTCGCCCAGCCGCTCGAGCAGGTAGGCCCCGGCGCCGCCCACATCGAGGTGCTGCCGAGCATCCCCTTTCATCGCGTTCCACAGGGTCGCACCCGCTCTGGACAGATAGAGGGCACGCAGCAGTTCCTCCACAATGGTCGGACCGAACCCGTGATCACGCTTGTTGATCCTGCGCTTGAGGACACGCCAGCCGATCCGGGCCGCTTCGATCGCAACGATCCAGGCAGCGGGGCTCGTGAGCGCGCGCTTGTCCGTTGCCGCCGGGGGAACCAACCGCGCGGCATGGGCGCGGCGCACGATCCGTTCGTCGACATGCGGCAGCCCTGTTTCGAGCCATCCGACCAGTTCGTCATCCGCCAGGATTTCCTGCGCTACTTCGGATTCGGCAAGGTGCTGGTCGGTCAGGTCTTCGACCTGCATGACCTGGTTGAGGACCTCCGGCTGGCCCGCGAGTTCGGCATGAAGCTGCTCCGCTTCGGGAAGTTCGACCTGCTGCAGCATTTCGAGCCCGCTTCCCGATGGAGGCGTCTCAATCATTGCTTCGGCGAACAGATTGTTGCCGAAGCGCCTTTCGAGCCAGGCCGCGATGCGCAGGGCGATCCGGACGAAACGGGGCTCGTCCTTCAGCTCTTCCCAGTTACTTTCGACGGACTCGCCGACCCCGCTCCGTCAGATCGGCGCGGCGATTTCCCACCCCTCGCCGGACAGTTCGTGGACCCGCGCGGCAAACTGGTGGGCACCGTTGATGCCGTCGGTCTCGTTCACCAAGCCCCCGTGCACGAACAGCATCAGCCGCGGGTTCTCCGCCGCGGCAAGCCGGTCCAGCATCGCGTCAAGCTTGGCCAGTTCGGCCGGCAGGGCTCGGCCGTCCTGCGTGATGAATGTCGTCAGTGTCATCGTGCCCGATACTCCCCCAATTGCAGCAGTTAGTCGACCACTTCGACCGTCGCGGTGATGCAGCCCTTGTTGTTGCCATAAAACAGCCATGCATCGTTCGCGAAAAGGTAGAGCCGGCCGTCGCGCCCGGCGACGAATTCCCCGACTTGCCGATGCGGTGGATCGGCCGCTTCATCCGATCCACCGTCGCGCAGAGGCAGAACCACGGAGCGGAAGGGAGACGGCGGGTGAAGCGTGCCAGGTTGAGCCACGACTTCTCGAAACCTTCCGGCGAGGCCGGGATCGACGAATCGATCCACTGGCCGTCCGCAATGATCCGGACGGTCTGCCCGCAGACGATATCCAGTCCCGTGTCGTTCCACTTGGAGCGTGCAAGTACTTCGACCACTTTGGGCATTGTAATGTCCTTGAAAATACAGAACAACGTACCCGGCATCTGACAGAACCTGCTGGGGGGCAACAATGAAAAATTTGGGCATGACGGCGAGTATTCGCCTGCTGGCAGGGCTTGCTTGTGTTTCCTCGTTGATTTCCTGCAATATCGCACCGGTCCAGCGCGCTGGATCTGCCGATTCTGCCCGCAGCTGCAGCCCGATCATGCGGCGCGTGATGATCGATCCGCCCCCGTTAGGACTTGACGAGCGCGCCTTCGCCGATGCCGCCGCCTATGCGGAAACAGCGGAACTCGCCGATCGGATTGTCGGCATGTTCTCGGACCTTGGCGAGGAGTCGGCGGCTCCGTTTCTCGCCGAAGGAAGCGAGCCGGTAAGCGATGCGATGCTGTTCCTGTCCGGCGGCAGCCAGAACGGTGCCTACGGCGCCGGCTATCTTGCCGAATGGAGCAAGCTGCGCAGCCAGGCGGGCAAGGACGGGCTGCCTCGCTTCCGCATGATCACCGGGATCAGCACGGGCGCTCTGCAATCGACCTATGCCTTCATCGGCGACATGGGGCCAGTTGTGGACAGCTACACGATCGACAGTGAAAGCGAACTGCTCGACGTCTTTACCCCGGGCGGTGGCCTGCGCAGCGAATCGACCTGGCAGAAGCTGAAGGGCGCGCTTAGCTTGGCGCGGCGCGGGTCGCTGTCAGACTTGCGTCCGCTGCGCGAACAGATTGCCGGCAAGCCGGGGGACGAGGCCGGATCCCTGATCTCCGACGCCATTCTGCGCCGCGTCGCGGCCGAGGCCGGTCCGGACATCGAACGGCCGCGTCGCATGCTGCTGGTCGGTGCGGTCGAGATGGACAGCGGGGACGCCTATGCCTTCGATCTTACCAAGGCGGCTCAGCTCTACGCGTATAAGGACCAGCCGTGGATGCGGGACTGCTACATCGAAGCGCTGATGGCCTCGTCCTCGGTGCCAATGGCGGCCTTGCCGGTGTTCATCGACGGCAAGATGTATATCGATGGCGGCGCACGGTTCGGGGTGATCTCCGACTTCACGGCCTCGGTATATAACGCGGTCGCCGAAAAACGGCAGGCGGCCCGCCGGGCGCAGGCGGCAGCGAAGGGACTGACCCTGCCCGACCCGCTGCCCGCAGAAAAGATGAACCTCTACGTGCTCGTCAACGGGACGCTGGAGGCGGGAGTGACCTGCCACCTGCAGGATTGCGAAAAGCATCCGCTTCCGTCTGAAGGTTCCCCTGGTGCCGGCGAGCCCGGCGCCTGGTCGATCGACAAGGTGGGGCTCAGGGCCATGTCGATCCTGATCAACCAGTCCTATCGCAGCTCGGTGTTCTGGGCGACCACCCGGTCGAAGGCACTGGGCTTCACACCGCACTTCACCCGGATCGAAACGCCGATGCGAGACCATCTCGCCCGTCTCGAATTCGACAATCCGGCCGGCGAGGTACTTACCTGCAGTAAATGGCGCGAGCGGGACAAGGAGAAGAGCAACCCGCTCGAATTCCACCCGCGCTTCATGCAGTGCCTGATCAACTACGGCGCAACGCGCGCTGCGGAGGAAAAATGGGCGACGTTCGACTGACGGCAAATCTGTCGTCATGCGCCGGCCATGGTGCTTCATTAAATCCATAGATGGTTACCGCACTGCCTTCTGGACCATCGTCGTGAACCGGTCTCGGATCATCAGCCGGGGCAGGAAAGGAGTGCCAAAAGCATGAGACTGAGCATCCATACGGCTGCAGCTTCGATCGTCGCTATTGGCGTAGCAAGCAGTTCACCGTCCTTCGCCTATGAGATCGGGTCGAGTTCGCTCGCCAAGAGTAGCTACAATCTCCATGAAACGATGACCCAGGTCGCCCGTGAATGCGTTGATTCGTACCAAGGGAAGGAACCAATCAGCTGCGAGCATCTGCTCGAGCAGGCAGTCGAGCGCGCCCAGCAAACGCCCAATGCTTATGCAATTGGAAGCGAACCATATGCCGCGCGTTGGCCCGACGATCCGGTACGCATGCTCATCAACAATCCCAGCAAGCTGCGCTTTGGAGTCAAGCTTGGAACCGACTGCGAACGCGCGCTCAAGCGCGGTCCGGCGATCAACCGGGTGGGCCTGCTTTGTTCATCGCACTATGGCCGACTGCAGTTCATGCATGCCCAGGTCCTTAGTTTCGATGCCGGCGGCCCGCGCAACCCGCGCCAACTGATTCTTGCATGGGCGGGCTTTGCCTTCGACGCTGCCACAAGCCCTGCATTCAGGGCAACCAACTACTGCGAGGCCGTGGACGAGATTCAGGAGCCTCAGCTCAAGGCCGCGCTTACCTTCAGCGATCGAACTTTCTGCAAGGAGGGGCGTAAGGGTTTCGTCACGAAATATGGAGCGTGGAAAGCTTCAACCTACTTCGCGCTCACCTGTATCAATCCCATGCAAGAGGCCTCCTGTTGGATTCCCAAGCTAGAGGCTGATGTCGGCAAGGTCGCGGCGCTCGCCGCACGTGGCGCAGTTGTGCATCTGATCCAAGACAGCTTCTCGCAGAGCCACGTTGCTCGGGTGCCAGCAGGAAGCATGCCGCCGGGTGCGCGTGGTCCCTTCACCGCCAAGATTGTCTGCCGGTCGCCCATCGTCTGGTACGACTACAATGTACAAAACCTTGCGATCACAGACGACTTGGGAGGGCCAATTGTCAATGCCAAAGGGAAGCCGATCGACAAGCATGGAGCGGCGGATGGCAAACCAGAAGTCGACAGGTCATGCGCCGATCCTGCGCGCGTCGTGGACGACCCAATCACTGCCTCGGCAAAAGCACTTTGGCTAATGGACCAAGCCCAGCTCCTTGGCGCGAACCAAGCGTCGATTCGCCGACAATTTCTCGATTATATCGCGGCCCGTGTTTTCCCGGGCTGACCCGTCAAACGATTGCTTCACCCCGACCGCTACTTACTTCTCGGGATGCCTGTCTTGAGCGGATGACAGGTTCCGACAACATCACTCGGAGCTGTTAAGCCCCGCTTAGTTGGCGGCAGCGATCGCACGGCGCACGGAATGGGAGGTGTTGGACCACCCCGACGTTCTTGCTTGTACATCGGAACGGCATATTTTGGTCGCGAGCTGCCGGCTAGCGGACGGACCGCACCTAGGAGCGCAAAATTGGCGGCTGAATGTCTTGGATGGGTCGGCAGCGATGGGCAGGGCTTGGGATGAATCTGCCGTTCGCGATAAGAATGCGAATGGCGGGTTCCAACGACCGAGACGCTCGCGCGCCCTCACTCTCGTTGGGCCGATTGATCTAATGCTTGAATGAGAGCGTCCTCGACCCGCTGATCGTCAGATTGCGCCACGTTGAAGCGCATGAACGGCGCCGCAGACTGAGACACGCTGAACACGTTGCCAGGCGCTAGCACAACGCCAGCCTCCAGGCAGTGCCGAGCGATGTCGGCGGAATCGAGACCATCTGGCAGGCGGCACCATAGATAGAAACCACCTCGCGGCATGATCCACGGCATGATTCCCAACTTCGCCAAACGTGCGGCGGAGCGGTCCCGCGCCTGCGCCAAACGCTGGCGCAGTTCGGCCATATGCTTTCGATAGCTCCCACCCGCCAGCACATCGGCGATCAATTCTGTTGCCACTGGGCCAGGTCCACCGAAGCTGGTCGCAACCTGAAGATCAATCAATCCCTCGACCCAGTCGCGACGCGCCGCAATATAACCACAGCGCACGGCCGCGGAGAGGGTCTTGGAGAAGCTCCCTATGCGGATGACCCGGTCGAGTCCGTCGAGGACCGCGAGACGCGGCGACGGCGATGGTTCGAAATCGGCGAAGATATCGTCTTCCACGATCGTGAGGTCATGGGCTCCGGCCGCGCCCAGCAGGCGGTGCGCCGTTTGATACGAAATGCTTGCCCCTGTTGGATTGTGGAGCGCGGAGTTGGTAATGTAGAGCCTTGGCTTATGCGCAATCAGCGCCGCCTCGAATGCTGCGGTGTCGGGACCGGTGGGTGTGTATGGAATACCGATCAGCTTCACACGGTGAGCGCGGAGCAGTGCCTGGAAATTGAAATAGCCGGGGTCATCGACCAGCACGGTGTCGCCGGGATGCAGCAGAAAGCGGCAGATCAGATCGATGGCCTGCGTGCCGGATCCGGTCAGCAGAACCTGGTCAGCGCTCACGTCGATGCCCTCTTCGGCGAAACGACCGAGAAGCAGACGGCGCAGCGCCAGCGAACCACGCGTGCTGCCGTACTCGGTCAGCAGCGCATCCTCACCGCGTGCCAGCGATCGCAAGGCCTTGCGGAGTGCGGCATTGGGCATCCAGTCCGTTGGCAGCCAGCCACAGCCTGGCTTGACCATGGATGTATCGGCGTCGAGCGATTGACGGGAAATCCAGAACGGATCGACGGCCCGGTCGCGGCGTGGCCCCATCTCGCTGACCGACATCGGCGGGATACTGCTTCCCGTCACGTAGAAGCCCGAGCCTCGGCGCGCGCTGATCACCCCTTCCGCCGCCAGTCGATCATAGGCCTCGACCACGGTGGATGGAGACACGGACATCGTCTCGGCGAACCCTCGGATAGAGGGCAGCCGATCCCCCGGACCGATTGCACGACTTGCGATCTTCGCACGGATTGCGTCCATGAGTTCTTCGGTTCTGGTTCCGCTGCGCAACCGACCCATCGCAATGCCTTTTTGATTGTATGGTAGAACATAGCCATACAGTTAGCGATTTTTGTATTGTATTGTCTCTGTCTTGGCCAGACCTCTCCGAATAATCGGATCGCGAAAGCGAGGAGTTATGGAACGGACTACAGCCGGTTGGGGCAGCGGCCTTCTGGGCGTCATCATCTTTAGCGGGTCTCTGCCGGCGACACGTCTCGCAGTCGCGGACTTCACGCCGCTGTTCGTAACGTCGGGGCGTGCCGTCATCGCGGCGCTGCTTAGCGCGGTCTTCCTCATGGCACTCCGGCAAGCACGGCCCGCGCGCTCTGACCTGCTGTCGCTCGGCATCGTCTCGATCGGCGTAGTGCTCGGCTTCCCGCTTCTGACCGGTTTTGCTCTCCAGCACATCACAGCGGCACACTCGGTGGTCTTCGTGGGATTGCTTCCGCTGTCCACCGCCATCTTCGGCGTATTGCGTGGTGGCGAATGCCCCAAACCTGCCTTCTGGTTTTTCTCGACAATCGGGGCTGCTGCGGTGGCCGGTTTTGCTTTGTACAACAGTGAAGGCGGTTCGCTGACCGGCGACCTGCTGATGGTGGCGTCCATTGTGCTGTGCGGACTGGGCTATGCTGAAGGTGCGGCGCTGTCCCGCCGGCTTGGCGGATGGCAGGTTATCAGTTGGGCTCTGCTCCTCTCGCTGCCGGTCATGACCGTCGTCGCCGTAGGGACTATGCCGGCGAACTGGGCTGACATCGATTGGCGTGCGTGGTCCGGCTTCGCCTATGTTTCGGTCTTTTCGATGATGCTAGGCTTCGTGTTCTGGTATCGCGGCCTTGCCATCGGCGGCATCGCTGGCGTCGGACAACTCCAGCTCTTTCAGCCCTTCCTTGGCCTGCTCCTTGCAGGCGTGCTTCTCGGAGAGCCCGTGGCATGGACGATGATCGCATCGACCGTGATCGTCATCCTCTGCGTGGCCGGTGCGAAGCGCTTCTCCTGATCCATACCTGATTTTTCCTTTCACGAGACATTGCCATGACCGAAGAATTTTACCGCATGAAGCGCCTGCCTCCCTATGTCATCGCGGAAACAAACGCGATGCGGGCGGCCGCACGCGCTGCCGGGGAAGATGTCATTGATCTCGGCATGGGCAATCCGGATCTGCCTCCGCCCGATCATGTCATTGAGAAGCTGATCGAGGTAACCCGCAAGCCAGATGCCCATGGCTATTCCCAGTCAAAGGGCATTCCTGGCCTGCGTCGGGCACAGGCCAATTATTACGGCCGGCGCTTCGGCGTCGAACTTGATCCCGAGACGGAGGTGATCGTCACGATGGGGTCGAAGGAGGGGCTGGCCAGCCTCGCCACCGCGATCACCGAGCCGGGTGATGTCGTGCTCGCTCCCAATCCCTCCTATCCGATCCACACGTTCGGCTTCATCATCGCAGGCGCGACGATCAGAAGCGTGCCGACGACACCGGACGAGCACTATTTCGAGAGCCTCGAGCGCGCGATGCGTTTCACCGTACCCCGTCCGAAGCTGCTGGTTACGAACTATCCCGCCAACCCGACGGCGGAGACTGTTGACCTCGCTTTCTACGAACGCCTGGTGGCATTCGCGAAGGAGAACGACCTGTGGGTTCTGAGCGACCTTGCCTATTCGGAGCTGTACTATGACGGAAGGCCGACGGTTTCGATCCTGCAGGCGAAGGGCGCGAAGGATGTCGCCGTCGAGTTCACCAGTCTGTCCAAGACCTACAGCATGGCGGGATGGCGGATCGGCTTCGCTGTCGGAAACCCCAGGCTGATCGCGGCTATGGCGCGGGTGAAGTCCTATCTCGATTATGGCGCTTTCACGCCGATCCAGGCTGCCGCCGTCGCGGCGCTCAATGGGCCGCAGGACATTGTCGAGAAGAACCGCCAGCTCTATCATCGCCGGCGTGACGTGCTCATCGACAGCTTCGCTCGCAGCGGATGGGAAATACCCAGCCCAAGCGCATCGATGTTCGCTTGGGCACCACTGCCGCCCGCCCTTCGGCACATGGGCAGCCTCGAATTTTCGAAGGAACTGCTGACCCAGGCGAAAGTCGCTGTCGCAGCGGGCGTCGGCTATGGCGAGCAGGGTGAAGGCTATGTCCGCATCGCCCTAGTGGAGAACGAACAGCGTATCCGACAGGCCGCGCGCAGCATCAAGCGCTATCTTCTGTCCAAAGGCGTGAACGTGCCTTCTGACAAGGCAGACTGAAATGGCGCTCTTCAGAGGCATATCCGCCTTCCCGATCACTCCGGCCGACGACCACGGAATCGTCGATGTCCAAGGTGTCGGGCGCCTTGTCATGCATCTTGCGGAAGCGGGAGTGAACTCGATCGTCGTTTTCGGCAGCACGGGGATCTACGCCTATCTAAGCCGGACAGAACGCTTGCGTGCGGTCCGCGCTGCCGTGCAGGCGGTCGGGGGCCGGGTGGCTCTGATGGTGGTCGTTGGCGCCCTACGAACCGATGATGCCCAGGATCTTGCAAGGGATGCGGAAGCCGAAGGCGCGGACGGGCTGCTCATGGCGCCGGTATCTTATACTCCGCTTACGCAGCACGAAGCTTTCGAGCATTATGCCACGGTAGCGGCGACGACACGGCTTCCTCTGTGCGTCTACAACAGCCCAAGCACGACGCACTTCGCGTTCACGCCAGCATCGCTCGACCGGTTGGCGGAACTGCCCAATATCGCGGCAGTGAAGATGCCCTTGTCATCTGCCGGTCTGATCGGGAACGATCTCACCGAACTGCGCTCACGCGCCACAGGTGTTCTGGCAATTGGATATAGCGGAGATTGGGGCATGGCGGATGCCTTGGCTGCGGGTGCAGACGGATTCTACAGCGTACTCGCCGGCTTCCTCCCTGCGCAGGCCATGGCGCTGGCAGCGGCCATCGAGGCGAACGACACCAACGAGACCGCCAGGATCAGCCGTCAACTCCAGCCCCTCTTCGAACTGTTCCGCGAATTGGGCAGTCTACGGGTTGCCTATGCCGCTGTGGCCGAGTTGGGGCTGGGCAGTGTGTCACCGCCAAAGCCAATTCTGCCCATTTCGGGAACAGATGTGCGGCGGGGCGCGAAGGCGCTTTGGGCCATAATGGATAGGGCATAGCCTGCGGCACCGGAAGGCCGAGTTTGGCAAATCCGGAAATTCTTACATCCTCATCGAACGACCGGACGTGCCGTTTGCAGTTTAGCAGCTATCGAGCAACGCAGGTCATATAGCGCCCCTTTCGGATGAAGGTTGACAGATCGGCGCGTGCTCCAACTTCCGCCTTTCATCCTCCTGACGCACTCAATGCTTTCAGTTCGTCCTCGCTTTCCAACACACTATTCTTCCCGAAGTGGTGGCGCCAAAGTTGGGCACCCAGGTCTGCGGATCGATCCAGAGAAGATCCTACGGTCAGCCACTTGAGCAATGTGGGGTAAAGGCCTGCGTCAAACAGCACGAATCCCGCAGCAAGGCAGCACGTATCGGCCTGAATACCGCATACCAGCACGCGCTGAATGCCACTGTCCCTAAAATATTGGACGACATCGGGCGTCGGAGCATACCCATGTTTTTACGAAGACCACGTCCGCGCGCACCAAAGGATTATCATCTGGTGCTGGCCTCCAGCCCAGCTGGGCCCAAAATGGCGTCACAGCCTCATTGTGGCGTTCGACCAAAGCGACGGAGTGAAGTGTTGGGGAAACCCGATCGATACCTTCCACTTGCCAGTCAGGTGGGGAGAAGGAGGGCTGGACGTCGATAATAAGAAGTGCCTGTTTCATGCACTGCATTAGCGAGGAAGCCGCTCAATTTCCACTCTCAAGCGATTTGGAAGAAAGTTGGCTCGCTCCAATCCGAGTTGTTTGGCTGGGGTAGCCTTTCCCGGCGCGCTATGGTTACATTTGAAGAGCACACTGCCGGCTAGGGAGATGGTCCGGAAAGCCGCCGAACGACCAGATTGGATGGATAGTGTTGAAGAGGTCAATCTTCATCGGTGTTGGGATCGAAGCGGGAATGGCTTAAATGACGTTTTAGCCTTCAACCCGTTGCTGGTTGAGCCTTGATTGGCAAAAGCTTGGCCATCTTGCGGAGATTCTGGGTGGTAGCGGCGAGGAGGAACTCGTCTTTTGCTCTATTTGGTCCACGCAGGCGCAACCGATCCAGCTTCAGTATGCGCTTGAGATGCGCGAACAGCATCTCGACCTTCTTTCGTTCCCGACGTGAAATGACATAGGCTTCGGTCAGCGCCAGATCGCGGGCCAGATCGCGAGCGCCTTCATGGACTGAACGCAGGATTTTGCGGACGGACTGGCCCGGACAGCAGTCCGGCTAGAGTGCGCAAACGTCACAATCGGCTTTGGACGCGCGATATCGCATGAAGCCATCCTGATCGACACCGGAGCGAGATGTTGCGAAGTTGCGATGCAGCCGTTTCAGATCCTTTTCCCCCGGGCAGACATAGACATCGCGCTTATGCTCGAAGCGGAAGCCGGATCGCTGGAAGCTGCCGGTGCGCCTGTTGCTATGATCAAAGACCGGGATATGGGGCTCTATCCCTTTCTCGTGCACCAGCCACGCTAAATTTTCTGCAGACCCATAAGCGGTGTCCGCCGCCAGTCGCGCGGGCCAGACTTCGAACCGGTCCTGGACGCGATCGATCATCCGCCGTGCCGCAGTCAACAGCCTGCCGCACCGCCGTGCTCGCTTCCACATCCATGATGACGGCGTTCTTCAGGTCGATCAGATAATTGGTGCAGTAGGCGAAGAGCGCCTGACCGCCCTTGGCGCTGGTCCAGCGCGCGGCAGGATCGGCAGGCGACAGGAACTTCGGAACGACAGGCGTCGCGGCGCCAAACGCGGCATCGTCGAGCACGGCCAGATATTCGTTCACCGCATGGTTGGTCGCCTCCGGCGGCAAGGGCTCACCGCCGCAAACCCCGCCCTGGCGATTAGCATCGGCTGCGATCAGGCTCGCATCTCCAATGGCGATCGCTGACGCAGGCTTGCAGCCTTGCGCCGAAATGCGATGTAGGACTCTATGCGAGTGCCGGATTGGTTACTTCAATCGCATAGCGCTCCGCTTCCGCGCCTGACAAAAGAGGCACCATCATAACTTCGCTTTGCAGAAGGTTCAGCGACTCGTTTAGAGGCTGATCGTCAGGATTTTTGAACCGCAATGAATTATCGCCATTCCTTCCACGCCGGCAACAGCGCCGATGTCGTAAAGCACAGCCTCCTGATCGCGCTGGTACGCGCGTTGCAGCACAAGCCGGGCGCGCTGACCCTGATCGATACCCATGCCGGCTGCGGGCTGTACGACCTTGGCGGCGACGACGCGCAGCGCACCGGCGAGGCCACGCAGGGCGTGCTGCGGGCCTTTGCCGACGCGAACCCCTTGCTGGACGACTATCGGGCCGCCGTGCATGCGGTGAATGGGGGCGACGAACCCCGCCTGTACCCCGGCTCGCCGCAGTTTCTGGCGCAGCTCCTGCGCCCGCAGGACGCTCTGATCCTCAACGAAAAGCACCCGGACGATGCCAGTACCCTGCGCGGCGTGATGCGGGGCACCGGCGCGGCCATACATGAACGCGACGCCTATGAACTCTGGCTGGCGATGGTGCCGCCCCGGACTCCTCGGGGCGTGGTCGTGGTCGACCCGCCCTATGAGCAGACGGACGAACGCGCGCGCATCACCGCCACCCTCGCCGTCGCCCACCGCAAATGGGCACATGGCGTGACGGTAATCTGGTATCCGCTGAAAGACGGCGCCACGCACCAACGGTGGAAGGCGCAGCTCCGCAGGCTCGGCATCCCGAAATTTCTGGTGGTGGAGCACTGGCTGTACGACAGCGAGCAGCCCGGCATCTATAACGGCGCAGGCCTTTTCATCGTCAATCCGCCCTACGCTTTCATGCAGGCGCTGCCGCCACTGCTGGAAGCGTCGCGCGCGGCGCTGGCGCCCGAAGGGCACGAGGGCGAGATACTATGCGGTTGGCTGGATGACTGAGACAAGCCCCTCTACCAGTATAGAGGTTTCCGAGCCTCCAAGGAACTGAACGCGCATCGGGGCACGCGCACGGATGTGGGGTGGAGGACTGCCGTCAGCATGCTAAAGGCGGGTAATGCTTCATAAACATGGCCGTGGTGGCACCGTCGAAATCGATGGGTTCAAATATGACTGGGAACTCCTCAGCGATCCCCAATTGTCCTCTTCCGATGGCTGGAAGGGGATGACAATTTCCCTGCGTCAGCACGGCATGGCGCGTGAAGCGGTGCTGGAATTTCCGGCTCCAAAGCGCTTGCTGAAAGGGTTGCCGAAAGGGCGATTGCATATCAACGACACGATTGCCTCGCGCGGCGTGCAAGCAGCCCTGTCGGCCGGGTGGGATCCCGCATCGCGCGGCAAGCCAATCGTGTTCATGGTCGATGCCGATGGCAATTGAAAAGACGCAAATCGTGGAACCCCACACCGCAGATATAGACTTAGTCGGACAACATCGTACCATTCCTAATTAGTGACCGACAAAGCAGACAGGCTGCACCTGGGGAATAGAGATCGGGCACTGACCATCCGAAATGGGTGGTGGGTTCAACGGGTGGAGGCAACACAAGCTTGGAAACGCTGTGCGGGTGTTTGGTATTCGAACATTTTCCTTGGTCGTTCGTTGAGTTGTCGGGCGACAGCGCTCAGTTTGGCCTGGCTTTATAGCGACAGATTTGTTCCTCTGGGAAAATACTGTCGCAGCAGGCGATTGGTGTTTTCGTTGGAGCCGCGTTGCCAGGGCGACTGCGGGTCGCAGAAATAGACTTCAACATCGGTAGCCAGCGTGAGGCGCGGATGATCGGCCAGTTCCTTACCGCGATCCCAGGTAAGTGACTTGTAGAGTTCGCGCGGCACGACCGATAGAGGTCGTTACGGACATGTCAAAAGGCCGGCGGCTCGGTTTTACGGCATATCAATCGACCGAAAAGGCCTTTTACGCCCTATTCGAAAGGCTCCGCTCGGATCGTCTCATCCCGTAATGCTGGTCATGTGGGAGGGATAAGCGGACGGTCCGCACCTGAGGAACCAAGATCGCTGGCGGAGCGGCAACAAAGGGTCGGCCGCGTAAGCCGCTCAGACGCGCCCATTGCGGTCATTACATTTTGACGAGCCAATTTTCGACAACCACCCGTTGTATTGGATAGACGCGGCTGAACCCGTCGCGATGAGGAAGGCGATCAGACAGCCACTGTAAGCGCGCTTTGGAGCTGGCAGCAAAAGTGCTGTCCGCAGCCAGTTTGCTGACGAACTCCGCGCATAGTTCGGCATCTGATCCCAGCAACGCGTCGACGATCGGCGCCATCACGAAATCCTCTGTTCCTGCGGGAGCCGAAAGCACTTCGGGAAACAGGCCCCATGCGAGGAAGCTGTCCAGGCTTTCCGGCTCCAGCAGCGCCGCCGCGAGCAGTCCGAGCGGTTGGTCGGATGCAACCCGCACCGTGCCTGCCGGGATCGCCGCCTCGCTCTGTTCGTGCGTGAAACGCGCCGTCACCGGGATGCGTCCATCGTGGGCCGGGGCCAGCCTGACGTCATGAAGGCGCACCGTGTCCACACGAAGGACCCTGTCGGTTGCCAGCGTTTCAAAGCCGATGCCATGCAGGCGCAGCTTTTCGATCACCTCGGTCTGCGCTGCGGGGATCAGCCAGGCCTCGGGGAGTGGGACAGCCTCGGTCGGCTTCTGCCCGATGATCGGCATGCGGAACGTGATCCTTCTGCCGGTCCAGCGCTGCTCCATCCGGCCGGTGGCCGCCGAATGGTATGTCTCGAAGGCGACGCCCTTGAACTTGTCCACCCAGCCGATCGGCTGTTTTGCCGGAGCCCAGCGGGTGAGCAACTGCCTGGGGCGTTCGGCGCGGTCGATCGCCTTGGCCTCGGCGATGCGTCCCGCGTCCTGTGCGGCGAGCTTGAGTGCGGCCTCCAGCAGCACATAAGTGCCGAGCACTCGCTGGCGGTAGGGCTTGAGCATGTGGTTCTCAACCAGCACCGTGGGCACACCGATGAAGTCGCCATAGCCTGTCGAATAACGCGGACCTTCGGGGCTGTAGCGGATGCCCTTTTGCGGATCGCGGGTGTCGATCGGGCTGGGGTAGATGATCGGCTCGTGCCCGGCGCGCGTCAGCGCCGCTTTCACGGCCGGGCCGAAGCGCTGCTCCAGCCATAGCGCGGTAGCGCGGTGGCGCGCATACTTGCCCCAGCCTGCATATGTGTAGGTCACGTCATACTGCATGTCGAAGCCGCCGCTGACGTGGCAGTCGATGTAGAGCGCCGGGTCCAGCCGCCGCAGCAGCGCGACCATCGCGCGCACTTCGGGCGTGTCGAGCTTGGCGTAATCACGGTTGAGATTGATGTTGCGCGCGTTCCCCTCGGTACCCTTGGCCTCGGGGCCGCGCACGTGGAGGAAGTTCCAGGGGCTCGAGCGCTCATGCCCGTCGATGTTGAGGATCGGCACGAAGACGAGATCGACCTTGTCGAGCAGGCCGCTTTTGCCGCGCACCGCGATGTCGCGCAGCAGCATGAGGCCGGCATCCTTGCCGTCGATCTCGCCTGAGTGGATACCCGCCTGCACAAGCACGACGGGCTTGCCCGGTCCGCCGGTGCTGGCGCGCACCATCAACAGGTCGCGGCCTGCGCCGGTCTTGCCGAAGCTCTCGACCCGGATAAGCGGCGAGGCCTTGGCCAGCTTGTCGAGCCAGTCGCGCACTTCGTCATAGCGGGGCGTGGTCTGGAACCCTGAGGCCTCGGCCGGGGTGATCCACGGATCGCCGGACTGGACGATCAGCTTCTCGCTCGCGCCCGACCATGCCAGTGCGGGTGGCAGTACAGCGGGCGGTGCCGATTCCGCCGCTGCAGCGGCAGTCGTGATGGCGAGAGTGGCGGCGAGGACGGCGAACTTCAGCATCGATCGATCCCCTGCCATCAGAACCGCGCGCGCAGGCCGATGGTCCCGGTACGCGGCGCGCCGGGCTGCACCCAGAGCGGTGAGTAACTGTTGGCGTACCAGTGCTCGTCGAAGAGGTTGGTCACCGAACCGAACAGTTCGAGGTGTTCTATCACGTCGACTTTGCCGAACAGGCGGAACAGCGTGTGCGAGGGCAGCATGAAATCGGTGCCCGTTTCGCCGCGGCGCTTCCCCACGTATTGCATGCCCGCGCCGATCTGCACCTCGCGCTTGCCCAGAGTGAAGGACTTGGCGAGCTGCATATTGAGGTTGTGCTTCGGGATGTTCACCAGAGCATCGCCGACCTGCACCTGGAACGAGGTATTGGGGTCCACCATCGCCGAGCGCGCTTCGGCATCGACATAGGCGTAGCTCACTAGAACATCGACGCGGCCCGGCAGCTTCCCGGCAAGGTCGAACTCGGCGCCGCGGCTGCGCGCCTTGCCCAGCGCCAGTGAGAACCCCGGCGCGTTGGGATCGGTCGCCAGCACATTGGCCTTGGTGAGATGGAACACCGACAGCGTTCCGGTCAGCGCTCCGCCCAGCAGGCTCAGCTTGGCACCTGCCTCGAAGGATTCGCTGTTTTCGGGATCGAAGATCTGCCCGTTGACATTGGTGCCGACATTGGCCCGGAAGCCCTGCCCATAGGCGGCGTAAATCGTCACCGGATCGCTCAGTTCGTAGACCACGCCGGCTTGCGGGCTGAAGCGGCTGCGCTTGCGGCGGCTGTTCTGGCTGGTCAGGCGATTGTCGGTTTCCAGCGTCAGGTGGTCGAAGCGCCCGCCGATGCGGATCTGCAGCCGGTCAGTCACCTCGATCTGGTCCTGCACGTAAGCGCCTATCGAACGCTGGCGGTCCGTTCGGTCCATCATGGTCGCGCCGACGGGTAGCGGGAAGCGGCCGTAGACCGGGTCGAGGATGTCGATCACATTGCCCTGCTGCGCCGTGGGATTGGTGCTGAGGGCAGGCGGGCGGAAGCGCAGGAACAACTGCTTGTAATCGAAATTGTCGTAGTCCGCACCGATCAGCACGCGATGCGTCAGCGCGCCGGTCTCGAATTCACCCGCCAGTTCCACGCGCAGTACATAGTGCCGTGCATCGTAACGACGCGAACGACGCTGCCGCGAGAGCGAGCGGCCGTCGGTGTAGAGCGCCTGGCGCGAGGCCGCCGTCTCCGCATCGGAGGAAAATCCGGTGAGCAGCGTATCGCGAATGCTTCCGCCCACCAGCAGGCTCCAGCGGTCGCTGAACTGATGGTCGAGCCGCAACTGGTGCCCTTCGGCGCGGGCGACCGTATCGCCATCACCCGGCTCGCCAAGGAAGCGGGAGCGCGGGACGGTGTCGAAATTGCCGTCCAGCACCACGATGCCGCGATCGAACGGAACCGACACACGGGTCTTCTCCAGATCGTAGGTCAGGCGCGTATCCGGTCCGAGCGCGAAGCCGACCGAGGGCAGGAAGCCCCAGCGCGACTGATGGACGTGATCGCGGAAGGTATCGCCCTCCTCGCCATAGCCTATCAGGCGCACGGTAAGACCTCCGGTCAGGGAGATGTTGACGTCGGCCTCGCCGCGCACCCGGTCCCAGCTGCCGTACTGGATCGCGGCGGTGCCGAAGCTGCGGCCCAATTCGGCCTGCTTGGTCACGAGGTTGATCGTGCCGCCCGGCTCGCCGCGCCCGATCAGCGCTGCAGCGGGCCCTTTGAGCACTTCGACCCGCTCGATCCCCGCCGTATCACGCTGCCCGCCGAAACCGCGCCCGCCGTTGAAGCCATTGACGAGATAGCCGCTCGGCATGTTCTCGTCGCCAGCGAAGCCCCGGATCGCAAAGGCATCCCACAAGCCGCCCAGCGTGTTCTGCCGCACCACCGAGGCGTTGAGATCGAGCGCGTCGGTCAGCCGCTGGATGCCGTTCTGCTCCAGCGTCTTCGCATCGATCTCGGCAATCGACTGTGGGATTTCCGACACCGCGAAGTCGCCGCGATAGGCCTGGCGCACGCCGTTTACGGTGATCGCCTCGCTGCGCTCCTCACCTTCGGCTCCGGCCTCTTCGGCCAAGGCACCGCCAGACGGCGCCAGCGCGATGGCGAACGGCAGAGTTCCGGCAAGCAGCCGGCGATTCCTGGTAAAGCGAAGCATGCGATCCCCACGGTGACTATGTCCCGAGGCAGCGCGGTGCCTCGTTCGGGCGGGCTTCTGTCAGCACAAACGGCGGCCGTCAATGATATGTTGCATCATATCAATTAATAAGGCAGGAGGCCGCAAAATCCGCAGAAATCCTGACTTCTTTAGCAATATTCGGGAAACATTATGATTGAAACGACACTGCCGATCCTGATCGAGAACCTCGCTGTCACTTACGGCGACCACCGGGTTCTGGACGGTCTTTCGCTCTCGGCGCCCGCAGGCAGCGTGACCGCTTTGCTGGGTGGTAATGGTGCGGGCAAATCGACCACGCTGTCGACCCTGCTGGGCTTCGTGAAGGCGCAGGCCGGCTCCATTTCGGTCTGCGGCATCGATCCCGGCGCCGCGCCTGACGACGCTCGCCGCCAGATCGCCTACTTGCCCGAGAACGTCGCGCTTTACGAACATCTGACCGCCGTGGAGAACGCGCAATACCTGCTGGCCCTCTCCGGCGGGAAGCAGGCCCGCGCGCCGATCGTCGAGGCCTTCGCCGCCGCCGGCCTGCAGGAGCGCGCTTGGGACCAGCGGCTCGGCGCCTTCTCAAAGGGGATGCGTCAGAAGGTGGCCATCGCGGTCGCACTGCTGCGCGAAGTGCCGGTGCTGCTGCTTGACGAGCCGACTTCCGGCCTAGATCCGCGGGCGACGGCGGACTTCAACGCTCTGGTGCTCGCGGTGCGCGCACGTGGCACCGCCGTGCTCATGGTGACGCATGACCTGCTGAGCGCCGCCGACATCGCCGATCGCATCTGCTTCCTCGAAGCCGGGCGCATCGTCGAGGACGTGACGGCGCGGGGCGAGGACCGCTTCGACGTGCGCGCGTTGCACGCCCGCTTCGCGGTCGCCGCGAAGAGGGTGGCGGCATGAACGCCGCACCCCTGATAGCGCGCGACGAGCTGCGGCTGATGCGCCGCAACCGCGTCGCCGTGATCGCCTGCGTGCTGCTGGTGCTGCTTACCCTGGTGGCGGTTGCAAGTTCCTGGTCGCACCAGCGCGAGATCGAGGACTTGCGCGCCCGTCACCAGCACGAGGCCGAGCAGGCCTTCGACGCGCAGCCCGACCGGCATCCGCATCGCATGGTCCACTACGGCACATTCATCTTCCGCCCGCTGAGCGCGCTCGCCGCCTTCGATCCGGGCGTCGATGCCTTCACCGGCAATTCGATGTTCCTCGAAGGGCACCGTCAGAACACCGCCAACTTCGGCGACGTCAACCAGAGCTCGCTGCTGGTCCGCTTCGGCCAGTTGACGCCCGCCTTCGTGCTGCAGACGGTGGCGCCGCTGCTGCTAATCTTCCTCGGCTATGGCGCCGTCGCTCGCGAGACGGAGCGCGGCACCTTGCGCGTGCTAATGATGCAGGGCGCGACGCGCGGGGCGATCGTGCGCGGCAAGCTGCGCGCGCTGGCCACCGTCGCCCTGCTGGTGATGCTGCCTGCGATCCTGGGCCTCGTCGCGCTAGCGGGGACGTCAGGCGCGGCGAGCCTGCCGATGGCCGTGATCGTGCTGGGTTATGCGGCATGGCTGCTCTTGTGGGTCACGGCCATCGTACTGGTTTCCACGCTTGTCGGCCGCAGCCGCGATGCGCTGCTGGCGCTCGTGGCGATCTGGGCGGTGAGCGTCGTCCTGCTCCCGCGCGTGGCGCCGGATATCGCCAGCGCGGCGGTGCCCCTGCAGAACCGCCTGCAGACCGAAGTGGCGATCGCGCGCGACTTGCGCCGCCTCGGCGATGCCCACAACCCCGACGATCCGCACTTCGCCGCCTTCAAGCGATCGGTGCTCCGGCTTTACGGCGTGACGCGGGTGGAAGACCTGCCGGTCAACTACAAGGGGCTTCTCGCGGTGGAGGGAGAGAAAGTCACCTCCGCGCTGTTCGAGCGCTACAGCGGCGAAAGCTACGCGGCACAGGGCTCGCAGAACGCCATTGTCGGCATGGTCGGCGCAATCAGTCCGGCGATCGCCTTGCGCTCGCTGTCGATGGCAGCCGCGGGGACCGACTTTGCGGCCCATCGCAGCTTTCTCGAACAGGCGGAAGCCTATCGCTACGACCTCGTCCAGCGGCTGAACCGGCTGCAGGCCGATGGCGTCACCTATGCCAACGACACCGCGAGCGACGCGGACGCCGACCGCCGCAAGCGCATTGCCGCCGGTAACTGGGAAAAGATGCCCGACTTCACGTATCGCGCGCCAGACGGTGCGACACTCGCCGCCCGCGCTCTGCCGGGGCTGGTCGTGATCGCCGGATGGCTCATGCTTGCCGGAGCCTTGCTCGCCTTCGCCACCTGCCGTCTGGGGCGCCGTCTGGGAGGGGGCCGATGACCCTGTGGATGCATGAAGCCCGCCTGCTGCTGCGCCAGCGCCTCGCCATGATCGCCGTTGGCCTGCTGGCGGTGCTGACGGCGGCGGCGCTGGTCGCGGGGATGGCCGAAGTCGGTCGCCAGCGCGCCGCCATCGCCGCCATTGCTGCTGCGCAGGCCGAGGACATCGGCGCCATCGCCACCTGGGTCGACAAGGAGAAGGATGCGGGCAGCGCCGCCTACTACAGCTTCCATCCGACCTGGAACGCGCCTTCACCGCTCGCCTTCGCGGCGCTGGGGATGCGCGACGTCTCCCCTTACATCCTGCGCGTGCGGGCGCTGGGCCTCGAAGCGCAGATCTACGATGGCGATACCTTCAACCCGGAACTGGCGCTTCCCGGCCGCTTCGACTTCGCCTTCGTGCTGGTGTTCCTCGCCCCGCTGTTCGTCATCGCCTTGTGCCACGACTTGACATCGGGCGAGCGCGAGGCCGGGCGCTGGCGCACGCTTGCCGCTCTCCCGCATGGCGGCGCGGCCTTGTGGCGACGCCGCACCCTGCTGCGCCTTGCGCTGCTGTGGGCGGCGATCGGCGTGCCTTTCGCCGTAGCCGCCGGCATATCGGGCGTCGCAGCTGGCGCGATCCTGGTAATTCTGGGGTTAGTCCTTGGCTACCTGCTGTTCTGGGCATGCCTGAGCGCGCTGATCGGCCGACTGCGCTGGAGCAGCGTCGCCAATGCGGCAAGCCTTGCGGCGCTATGGCTGGTGCTCGTGCTGGTACTGCCGGCGCTCGGTCATGTCGTTATCAACCGCGCGATCCCGGTGAACCAGGGCGCCGAGATCGCTCTGGCCCAGCGCGAGGCCGTCAATCACGCATGGGACATTCCCCGTGAGGACACGATGCGGGCTTTCTATGCCAGTCACCCGCAATGGGCCGATTCCGCGCCTCTGGGCACCGCGTTTCATTACAAGTGGTATTTCGCCTTCCACCAGGTCGGCGACGAGAGCGTGGCGGGCAAGGTGCGCACTTATCGGCAGGGCCTTGAGACCCGCGATCAAACCGCGCGCAGCCTCGGCTGGGTGCTGCCCTCGGTCGGCGTGCAGGCGCTGCTGACCGGGATGGCGCGGACCGATCTTACAGCGCAACTCGCTTATCGCGACCAGATCCGCGACTACCACCGCCGCCTTCGCGAGTTCTACTATGGCTACATGTTCCGCGACCGCCCTTTCGGCAAGGCGGACTTCGACCACGCCCCGCGCTTCGACGCGGCGACCGGATAGGTAGCGCGGTGGCAGCCATGTCGCTGCGCCATCCCAAGATCGAATAATGGTTGCCCCGCGGACCATTGCCGAAACGCAAATCTCGTCATGCCATATGTCCGCTCTCCCGTAGGTCCCAGAATGGCGACTTCCCAGGATCCCCGGCTGAAAGCGGCCATTCCGCTATCGCGAAGAGCTTCAGGTGCTGGTAGGCGTACGATAGTCTCCGAGGGACTAACCCGCGGGCCCCACTCACTGGTCTATGGATATTTAGCGTTTTGGGCTGCCGGGATGGCGACGGAGCAGCGCCGCGAGTGCCATTGAATGGATGGGTCGCGGATGATTTCGCCTTTTGGTCGGCGAACGACGAAGACTGTCGAACCAACAAATCAAGCTGGCGTTGTGGATTAACGCCGTATGGCGAATAGAAAATATTGATATAATTAAGAAAATTAGAAATTTCTATGCCCTGCCCTGACTGATGAGGGACTTCGGGGGCATTATGAGATTTGCGATCGGTGGTTTTTCGTGTGCGTTGGCGCTGCTGTTGCTCGCGGGGTGTGGAGGCGATAATTCGGGAGGCAACGGCAGTACGCCCGCTCCAACCCCTGTCCCCACACCAGTGGCGCCCGCACCTTCACCGACACCGACATCCAGCGCCGTTTATCAGGTGTCTATTGGCGGCCCAGCGATTGGCTCGCTAACGTTCGATACGAACGGATCCGGCAAATTTCACGACACGGTCAACAATGTCAGCGACTTGACCATCAGTACTAACAGAAAAGGTCAATTTGGCCCAGGCGTGGCGGATCAGCCGACCGGAGCCATGTTGCCGGAGAACCCTGGCCGGGTGCCGGTGAAAGTCGGGGCCCTGAGCTTGGATACCGGCTTTTTCTACATGGGCATTGTACCGGCCATGGACAGCGAGATCATCGCCTCGCCAGTTCAGGCAGCAGCGGTCATTCAACAGGCGATCGCGCATGCGTATGGCGAGCGCGGCGTCGCGCACATCTCCATCCCGCCCGAGGTTTTCGCCGCGAAAGTTCCCGGCCCGGTGCCGAGCATCGCCACCCTGCGCCCCTGGCCCGAAGTCGCACCGGCAGCGGCCGACATCACCGCGCTGGCGCAGATGATCGGCGAGGCGAAGACCGTCGCCGTCCTATGCGGCTTTGGCTGTCACGGCGCTGCGGAAGAGCTGAAAGCGCTCTCGATGCGGTGAATGCCGACCGCGCGAAGTGGGACGCGATGCTGGACGAAAAGGCCGCGCTCGATCGATCGCCCGACATGCTTCACCCGCAGGCCGTCGCCCGCGCGGTCAGCGATCGTGCCGCCGAGGACGCGGTGTGGGTAACGGATACCGGCGAGGTCACGCAGTGGGCGGCGAACTGGCTGCGCCAGAGCGGGCGCCAGCAGATCACCGGCTCGTTCAACAATGCCGCCGTCGGCACCGGCATGGGCATAGCCAACGGCGTCCAGGCGCTCGATACCGCGCGGCAGGTGATCCTTCACGCGGGGGATGGCGGTTTCACGATGCTGCTGGGCGAATTCATGACCGCAGTGGAACACAAGCTGCCGGTCAAGGTGGTGGTCTACGACAACAGCACCTGGGGCCTTGTTCATCTGGAGATGGAAGGCGCCGGAGTTCCGCCGAGCGAGGGAGCCTCGTTCCCCAACCTCGACTTCGCCACATTCGCGCAGGCCTCCGGCGCGCGCGGGTTCACGGCCAGAACGCCGCACGAACTGACCGCCGTCGTGGATGCATGGCTGGCCGAACCCGGGCCAGCGATCCTCCATGCCGTCGTCAATCCTGATGAGATTCCCGCCATGCCGCATATCGATCCCGGTCAGGCGCTTCGTTTCGGGATTTCCAAGGTGAAGCAGGCATTCGGCGCTCTGACGCGGCGGGGCTGAGGGCGGCAACCTTGCTGCCCGAAGTCCGTTGGCCCCGTACGCGTATTCGACGGAGAGCCATGCACCGATGATCGTCGTCCACCATCTGGAAAACTCACGATGGCAGCGCGTCCTGTGGCTGCTGGAAGAGTTGGGCCTGCCCTATGAGGTCAAGCGCTACGAACGCGATCCCAAGACGATGCTGGCGCCGCCCGAACTGAGGCGCATTCATCCGCTCGGCAAGTCGCCGGTAATCGTCGATCGCGATCACTCCGGGTCCGAACGGATCATCGCCGAAACCGGCGCCATTATCGAATACCTCACAAGCAAGGCTGACGGACGTCTGGGTAAGCTCTATGGCGACGACGCGGCACTGCTCTACCGCCACTTCCTCCATTATGCGGAAGGCTCGCTAATGCCGCCGTTGCTGGTGAATCTGGTGCTGGGACGCATCCCGCTACTGGGCAAGACAGCACAGAAGAAGCTGCAGCCGATGATCGACGTCCACCTCGATTTCGTCGAGCATGAACTGTCTTTCCGGCCGTGGTTCGCTGGCGATACGTTCACTGCCGCCGATATCATGATGAGCTTCCCGCTCGAAGCGGCCCGGGATCGAGGAGGACTGGAAGTGGGGCGTCCTTCGACGATCGCCTGGCTCGACAAGATCCACGCGCGGCCCGCGTATCGGGCCGCGCTCGAACGCGGCGGCCCCTATCGCTTTGCCTGACGACGACACCGCAATACCGCGCTGCCGGCACGCGGAGCCACCGGCTGCGTTACACACAGGCGCATTCTCCGACCATCAGCCACATCCGGCATCAGGAGGTTTTCTGCGATGAGCATTGTCGTTAATGAAGGGCCTGCCGAGCTCCCCTCCGACCCCCGCGTGTCCCTGCTGGATTTTCTGCGCGATCGCCTTCACCTGCACGGGACGAAGAAGGGCTGCGATCAGGGCGCCTGCGGCGCCTGCACGGTTCTGGCGGACGGGGAACGCATCCTGTCGTGCCTTGCGCTGGCGGTACAATACGACGGGTGCTCCATCGTGACGATCGAAGGCGTCGGTTCAGCCACCGATCTGCATCCACTGCAACAGGCCTTCATCGAACACGATGGCTTCCAGTGCGGCTACTGCACCCCAGGCCAAATCTGTTCGGCGATCGGCATGGCGGACGAACTGCAGCGCGGTGTCCCCAGCCACGTTACGGATGACCTCGACGCCCCAACAATGCCGTTCAGCGCCGAGGAAGTCCGCGAGCGAATGAGCGGCAACCTGTGCCGCTGCGGCGCGCATAACGGAATCATCGATGCCATCGCGGCAACGTTTGCGCCGTCACCGATGCCGGAAACGGAGGCAGCGCAATGACACCTCTGCGTTACGCACGCGCTGCCGATGCCAGCGACGCCGTGCTCCAGGCCGGGACCGGAGCGCGTTATCTGGGAGGCGGCACCAATCTCGTTGATCTGATGCGCGAGACGATCGAGCGTCCCGAAGAGCTGGTGGACGTATCCGGCCTTGCCGTCGGTATCGAGGAAACTGCGAACGCCGGCCTGATGATCGGAGCGGGGACACGCAACACCGCGATTGCGGCGCATCCGCTCGTCAGGCAGCGCTACCCCGTTCTTTCCCGCGCCATCCTTGCCGGTGCCAGCGCCCAGATTCGCAACATGGCGACAGCGGGCGGCAATCTGCTCCAGCGCACGCGCTGCGCCTATTTCTACGACGAGAGCGGATCGCGCTGCAACAAGCGCCACGTCGGACAGGGCTGCGACGCGCTCGAGGGCTTCAATCGCAACCATGCGATCCTTGGAGCTTCGGACGCCTGTATCGCCGTACACCCCTCGGACATGGCGGTTGCGCTGGCGTCACTTGATGCCGTCGTCCACACGCGCACATCCAAAGGCGAACGGCAAATCCCGCTGGCCGACCTGCACCGACTGCCAGGCGATCGACCCGATATCGAGACCGTGCTGGATCAGGGTGAATTGATCACCGCGATCGAACTGCCACCTGCCCTCCGCCGTTCGACGTACCGCAAGGTACGGGACCGTTCGAGCTACGCCTTCGCGCTGGTTTCGGTCGCAGGCGCGATCACCGTCGAGGACGGGCATATCCGCGATGTTCGCCTGGCCCTCGGCGGCGTTGCGCATCGCCCCTGGCGCGCACGGCGCGCCGAGGACGTCCTGCGGGGCGGGCCTGTCGGCCAGGTCGCCTTCGCAACAGCGGCCGATGCCGAATTGAGCCAGGCCCGCGCGCTGCGGCATAACGGCTTCAAGATAGAACTCGCCCGCCGCACCCTCGTCGCCGTGCTTGAGGAACTGACGGGAGACCCGGCATGAACATCGCCAAGGACGCCAAGGGCCTCGTACAGGGCATGGCGCAGGGCCTGATGGCGAAGGCCGTCGCCTTGGCGCCGGACAACTGGGTGCCGGGCGGTGTGGCCGATCCGCTGATCGGCCACCAGCATGGGCATCTGGGGCGCGCGGTATCGAGGATTGACGGCCCGCTCAAGGTCTCGGGCACGGCCCGGTTCGCGGCAGAGTTTCCGATGGAGGGCATGGTCTTTGCCGCCATTGCTTTCAGCACCATCGCCAAGGGCCGCATCGCCCGCCTCGACACCGCTCGCGCGCTGGCCGCCGACGGCGTGGTCGAGGTGATGACCTACCGCAATGCGCCCCGCCTCTCGCCGCCGCCTGCGTTCATGTCAAACCCCAAGGCGGCGGGCGGGGACAGCCTTCCAGTGATGCAGGACGATCAGATCCACTGGAACGGTCAGCCCGTAGCCGTGGTGCTGGCGGATACGCAGGAGCAGGCCGATCACGCCGCCTCTCTGATCGAAGTGATCTATGAAGCCGTGGCTGCCGTAACAGCATTCGACGAAGCCCGCCCTGACGCCCGGCCCGCGATGTTCATGGGCCAGCCGCTGCATGACGAGAAGGGCAAGGCGAAAGCCGCGCTGGATGCAGCAGCCGTGCGCGTCGATGCGACCTATCGCACTCCGCGCCACAATCACAATGCGATCGAGCTGCACGCGGTGACGGTGGCCTGGCAGGATGATGTCCTGCGCATCCACGACGCCTCCCAGCTTGTCAGCCATACGGCCTGGTCGCTCGGACAGATGTTCGGCATTCCCGAGGACAAGATCGTTGTTACCTCGCCTTACGTAGGTGGGGGTTTTGGCGGCAAATGCATGTGGCAGCATCATGTTCTTGCCGCCGCCGCCGCGCAGCTTTGCGGACGCCCGGTACGCCTCGTCCTGTCGCGCGAAGGCGTTTATCGACTGGTCGGCGGTCGGTCGTTGACGGAGCAGCAGGTCAGCCTTGGCGCGGATGCGGACGGAAAGCTGACAGCGCTGATCCATAAGGGCCTTACCGCCAAGACGCCCTCGAACGTCATGCCGGAGCCGTTCATCCTCGCTGCCCGCAGCGCCTATGATGCCGAGACAATTGAACTCGATGTGCACACGGTCGAACTGGACCTCCTGGCCAATACTTTCATGCGAGCGCCGGGCGAATCGGTGGGAACATTTGCGCTGGAATCAGCCATGGATGAACTGGCCGAGGCGCTGGGCATCGATCCTATCGAACTGCGCATCCGCAACGAACCCGAGGTCGATCCGCTGAACGGCCTGCCTTTTTCCTCGCGCCGCATCGTCGATGCCTGGCGCGCGGGCGCGCAGGCGTTCGGGTGGGATAAGCGTAGTGCGGTTCTCGCCAGCCGACGCGAAGGCGAATGGCTCATCGGCATGGGCTGCGCCAAGGGCACTTATCCCTACTACCGCATGCCCGGCGGCGCTGCACGGCTGACCATGACGCCGAAAGGCGCCAGCGTGGGGATCGCCGCGCACGAAATGGGCATGGGCACCGCCACTGCGCAAGTGCAGGTCACCGCCGAACGGCTGGGGCTGCCGATCGAAGCGGTGGATTTCGAGTACGGCGATTCCACGCTTCCGGGCACCGTGCTGGCAGGAGGATCGCAGCAAACCGCCGCCATCGGCGCAGCCGTTATCGCGGCGCACCGCCTGCTTATCACGGAACTGCTGGAGATCGTCGGCAATGATTCCCCCTTGGCGGGCCTCAAGCCTGACGACGTGGCATGCCGGGATGCCGGTCTTTGCAAGCGTGACGAACCCGAGCGGCACGAGACATACGCCTCGATCCTCGCCCGTGCGGGTCAGGACAGCATAGAAGTGACGGGCGAAGGGCCACCGCCGCTCGAACTCATGCACTGGTCGATGCACAGCCATGCGGCGATGTTCTGCGAGGTACGCGTCAATGCGATCACGGGCGAACCGCGCGTCAACCGCTTCCTCGGTTCCTTCGACTGCGGGCGCATCCTCAATCCCAAGACCGCGACCAGCCAGTTTCGCGGCGGCATCATCATGGGCCTTGGCCTGGCGCTGATGGAGGAAACCCAGATCGACGAACGCAATGGCCGGGTCATGAACCCGAGCCTGTCCGAGTACCATATCCCTGTCCACATGGACGTGCCCGAGATTGACGTGATCTGGACCGACATTCCAGACCCGCACACGCCGATGGGCGCGCGCGGCATCGGCGAGATCGGCATCACCGGCACGGCCGCAGCGGTCGCCAACGCTATCTACAATGCGACGGGAAAGCGGGTCCGCGACCTGCCGATCACGCTCGACAAGCTGCTGTGATGGGGGCCAGCAACCCTTTGTAACGCCCACCTCTCCGAACTCTTGCCCCGCTCGCGCGTTGTCAGGCGCACACAGGGCACAGCACGGGACAAGGGGCATCTTGCGCAAATCGATCATCGTCTGCGCGGCTTTGCTGGCCGGGTGCAACAGCCACCAGTCCGCGCTCGCACCGTTCGGGCTGGAGGCACGCTCAACGCTGACGATGACCATGGTGATGGTGATCGGCGCGGTGATCATCGCGCTGGGCGTGGTAGCCGTGTTCGTCCTCGCGGTGCGCGCGCCGGAGGGGCGACTGGACCACGCGGGCGGAATGCGCATGGTGCTCTGGCTCGGCGCGATCGTGCCGACGGTGGTGCTGACGGCACTGCTGGTCTGGGCCCTGCCCGCGATGCGTCCGCTCCCCGACGCCGCGCAGAACCTGCGCGTGCATGTCGAGGGCGAGCAGTTCTGGTGGCGGGTGCGCTACAAACATCAGGGCCAGCCGCCCCTGATCTCCGCCAACGAAGTGCGCATTCCAGTGGGCCGCACTATCGTGTTCGAACTGACCGCGACCGACGTGATCCACAGCTTCTGGATCCCCGGCCTTGCGGGGAAGATGGACATGATCCCGGGGCGCACCAACCACCTCGTCGTCAAGGCCGACAAGGCGGGCATCTATCGCGGCGTCTGCGCGGAGTTCTGCGGCCTCAGCCATGCGCTGATGGCGTTCGACGTGATCGCGATGGAGCCCGCCGCCTTCGACGCATGGCTGGCGACCAGTCGCGAGCCGCCCATTCGCACGCAGGGTCGCGGCGCGGCGCTGTTCGCGGCCAGCGGCTGCAATGCGTGCCATTCCCTTACCGGCGGCGAGAGCATCGGCCCCGACCTCACCTACTTCGGGACACGCCGCACGCTGGGCGCTGGCATCCTTGCCCCCACCGTGGAGAACACCGCCGCCTTCATCCGCGATCCGCACAAGTCAAAGCCGGGAGCCCGCATGCCCTCCTACGCCGCGATGCCGGAGGCAGACGCACGCGTGATCGCCCGCTGGCTGAAGGAGGCGGGACGATGAGCCTGCACGATCAGGACGACATCGCGCTGCGCGAGGCGCAGGAAGTGCGGCTCCGCAAGGTCTGGGAACCGCCCAAGGGACTGTTCCTGCGCTGGACGGACACCAACAACAACCAAGTCGGCGTGTGGTACGTCCTGACCGCGTTCGGTTTCATGCTGTTCGCGGGCGTGCTCGCGCTCATCATACGCATGCAGCTGGCGGTGCCGGACAACGATCTGGTGGACGCAGGGACGTTCAACCAGCTGTTCACGCTGCACGGCTCGGTGATGATGTTCCTCTTCGCCGTACCGATGTTCGAGGCGGTGTCGATCATCCTGCTGCCGCAATTGCTGGGCGCGCGCGACCTGCCCTTTCCGCGCCTGTCCGCTTTCGGATACTGGTCGTTCCTGTTCGGCGGGGTGTTCGTATCGGGCTCGATCTTCTTCGATGCTGCGCCCGATGGCGGGTGGTTCATGTACCCGCCGCTGACCACGCGCACGGACCTGTCCGGCCTCGGCGCAGATATCTGGATGCTGGGGCTGTCCTTCATCGAGGTGTCCTCCGTCGCCGCCGCCGTCGAACTGATCGTCGGCGTCCTGAAATGCCGCCCGCCGGGGATGCGGCTCAACCTGATGCCGCTCTATGCCTGGTACATCCTCGTCGTCGCGGTGATGATCCTGTTCGCCTTCCCGCCGCTGATCGCAGGCGACGTGCTGTTCGAGATGGAGCGCCTGCTCGACTGGCCGTTCTTCGACGCCTCGCGCGGCGGCGATCCGCTGCTATGGCAACACCTGTTCTGGATCTTCGGCCATCCGGAGGTCTACATCGTCTTCCTACCCTCGATCGCCCTGTTCGCGATGCTGGTGCCGACATTCGCGCGTCGGCACCTACTGGGCTATCCGTGGATCGTGCTGGCGGCGGTGGGCACCGCGTTCCTTTCGTTTGGGCTCTGGGTCCATCACATGTTCGCGACCGGGCTGCCCAAGATCAGCCTCGCGTTCTTCTCCGCCGCGTCGGAGGCCGTGGCGATCCCGACGGCGGTGCAGATCTTCGTGTTCATCGTGACGCTCTGGGCGGGGCGTGTGGTCTGGTCGACGCCGCTGCTCTACGCGGCGGGGAGCCTGGCGATCTTCGTCATCGGCGGGCTGACCGGGGTAATGGTGGCCGTCGCCCCGTTCGACTGGCAGGCGCACGACACATACTTCGTCGTCGCCCACCTGCATTACGTGCTGATCGGCGGCACGCTGATGCCGCTGTTCGCAGGGCTCTACTACTATTGGCCGCTGGTGACGGGCAAGAAGCTGTCGGACCGACTGGGGCGCACCGCGTTCTGGCTCATCTTCGTGGGCGCCAACCTGTGCTTCTTCCCGATGCACCTGTCGGGGCTCGAGGGAATGCCGCGCCGCGTCTTCACCTATCCGGAGGAGCTTGGCCTCGGCGGCCTCAATCTTGCCTCCACCATCGGCTCGTTCGTGATCGCGGCGGGTGTGGCGGTCATCGTGCTGGACCTGTGCCGCTCGCCATGGCGGCAGAAGGCTCCGCGCAATCCGTGGGCTGCGGGCACGCTGGAGTGGCTCGCCCATCCCGATGACGAGGACTGGGGCATCCGCTCGATCCCGCTGATCGAGAGCCGCTATCCGATCTGGGATCAGGAGGACTTCGTGCGCAAGGTGGACGAAGGCCGCTACTTTCTGCCCGACGCCGAGGAAGGCCGGCGCGAGACGATCGTGACCTCGGTTCTGGACGCGCGCCCCGTTTCGGTGATCCGACTTGGCGGACCGAGCTGGCTGCCGATGCTGACGGCGGTGGCGCTGGGTGGGGTCTTCATCCTGACGACCTACCACTTCTACTGGGCGGCACTCGTCTCGGGCATGCTGACGCTGGCGCTGGTGCTGACATGGCTGTGGACCGGCACGGCGGAGATTCCGGAGAAGCCCCGCAAGCCGATCGGCCACGGCATTGAACTGCCGCTCTACATCTCGGGCGACGCGGCGCCGGGGTGGTGGGCGATGTTCATCACCATGATGGCCGATGCGACGGCGTTCTCCGGCCTCGTCTTCGGCTACTATTTTTTCTGGACCCGGCATGAAGATTTCCCGCCGATGGCGATGGCGGACGGACCGGGCGTCTGGTGGCCGATGGTGGCGCTGGTGGTAGGGCTGGCAAGCTGGCTGGCGACGGCAGGCGCGCGCGAGGTTCACGCGCGGGGCAAGATCGCGCTCGCCCGCGTGCTGGTACTGCTGGGCATCGCGGCCAGTCTTGCCGGAATCTACGCAGGTCTTGCCGGACCCTGGCTCTCAGGAATGGACCCGCAGATGCACAGCTATCCAGCCATCGTCTGGACGCTGGCGATCTGGACGACGGCGCACTGCGGCGTCGCCGCGATCATGCTGGCCTACGTCCTTGCGCGTAGCCTTGCCGGGAAGATGACGCCCGCGCACGACGCCGACATCCGCAACGTCACCGTCTATATGCACTTCCTCGCGCTGACGGTGGCGGTCACGTACCTCACCATCGGCCTGTTTCCGGAGCTCGCGTGATGAGTGAGCGGCGCAAGTGGCATGAGCGGCTCAAGGTCACGCTCTGGACTCTGATCGTGCCGCCTGCGGTATGGGCGGGCCATTTCCTCTTCGCCTACCTGTGGGCGGCGATATCCTGCGCCAAGGACGGCGCCTTCGCCAAATTCCCGGTGCTGTTCACCCTCGGCACCGTATTGGCGCTGGTGGTGATCGCGCTGTCTGGCTGGATCGCGTGGAAACAGCAGCGCATCGTCGGTGATCCGCCCCCGCATGACGAGGGCACCGAGGTCGACCGCCTGCGGTTCCTGGCCAAATCGACCCTGCTGCTGGCGGGCCTCAGTTTCGTGTCGGTACTGTTTACGGCCCTGCCCGTCGTGTTCATCGGAGACTGCCGGTGAAGCGAGCCGCGCTGATTGTCGGCCTGCTGCTGGTCCCGATCGGCTGGGCGCTGTCGCCGCTGCCGCTGGGCATGACTGGACACATGGCGGGACACATGATCGCCGTGGCCGTGGCCGCGCCGCTGCTGGCCTATGCCGCACGGGGCACCATTGCCGATCCGGCAAGGCGCTGGCCGCCGATCGTCACACCGATGGTCATGATGTTGCTGGAACTGCTGACCGTCTGGGGCTGGCATCTGCCCGCTTTGCGCGGCGCCGCCGATAGTCACGCCCTGATAGCCGTGATCGAGCAGGCGAGCTTTCTTGCGGCCGGTTTTTTACTGTGGAGCGCGGCCACCCACCCCCCGGCCCGAGCAAGCGGGATCGGCGCACTGCTGCTTACGTCCATGCACATGACCCTGCTGGGCGTCCTCATTGGCCTTGCGCCGCGTCCGCTCTATCACGGGATGCACCATGGCCACGGGCTTGATCCGCTCGGCGACCAGCAACTTGGCGGCGTGGTGATGCTGGTGATCGGCGGCGCCAGTTACCTGATCGGCGGGCTGGGCCTGCTTGCGACCCTGCTGCGAGAAGACCGGAACACCGCGACATGATGGTGAAAATCACGACCGGGCGTGTCGTGCTTGCCCTCAGCGCAGCACTCACGCTGGGGCTGGGCGCGGCGGCGGCAGGGCTGGTGCCCGTCGCTGCCTCCACCGGGCACTGGAAGATCACCGACTGGTTCCTGCACTGGACGATGCAGAATTCCGCGCGCACCTACAGCGCCGTGCAGACGCCCAAGGTCATCCGTGACGATACGGGCCTCGTCAGCGCGGCAGGGCATTTCCGCCAGTCCTGTCAAGTGTGCCACGGCGCGCCGGGCGAAGCGCCCTCCCCGGTCATGCAGGCCGCCACTCCGCCAGCGCCGGACCTTGCAAGGACGGCGGGCCACTATACCGATCGCGAACTATTCTGGATCATCCGGCACGGCATCAAGTTCACCGGCATGCCCGCATGGGCAGGAAAGAGCCGCGCCGACGAAATCCGCCGCATGGTCGGCTTCGTGCGCCGCCTGCCGACGATGACACCGCGGCAATACCGCGCGCTCACTCGGCCGATCGCAGGCGCTCCCTTGCCCCAGTGCGCGGGCTGCCACGGCGTCGACGGCAAAGGACGCGCCCAGCCCGACATCCCAATCATCGCCGGACAGGATGCCGCCTACATGCTGCGCGCGCTGCAGGCCTACAAATCCGGCAAGCGGTCCAGCGCGGTCATGCAGACAGCCGCGGCCGGGCTCGACGAGGCGCAAATGAAAGCTGCGGTGACCTATTACGCGCGCCTGCCCGGCCTGTCTCACGGCCCCGTTGCAGACCGGCACGCCATAGTCGCGAAAGGCCTTCCCGAAGCGCAACTGCCAGCCTGCGCGCAGTGCCACGCCCCCGGCAAGGCAGCCCCTGTCATCACCGGCCAGCGAGCCGCGTACTTGGCCGAACGCCTGCGCCAGTGGCGAGGCGAGGTCACGGTCATCGACGCTCACAAGCCGCAGGACCGGATGGCCGTAATCGCCCGGCGCATACCCGAGGAGGCGCTCGATGATCTGGCCGAAAGTCTCGCTGCTCCCACCGGCCAGACTGCGACGGGAACAACCATGCCCTGATCCGGCTTGTGATGCCGAGGAAGGAACCGCCCATGCCCGCACGCGCATACTGGAAAGGCCAGATCCGACTGGCGCTCGTCTCGATCCCGATCGAGGTCTACCCGGCGACGCGATCGGGCGCTGCGATTTCCTTTCATCAGATCCATGAGCCGAGCGGCAAGCGCATCCGCTACGAGAAAGTCGCGCCCGGCGTCGGCCCGGTGGACCGCGACGAGATCATCAAGGGCTTCGAGGTTTCCAAGGGCAGCTACGTCCTGCTCGACGAGGAGGAGATCGAGGCGGTCAAGATCGAGAGCCGCAAGACGCTCGAACTCGTCCAGTTCGTCGATGCCGATGAGATCGATGTGCTCTATTACGAGAAGCCCTATTTCGTCATCCCAGCCGACGATCTGGCAGAGGAAGCGTACACCGTCCTGCGCGAGGCGCTGCGCAAGACGCGCAAGGTCGGCCTTGGGCAACTGGCGGTGCGCGGGCGCGAGCAACTGGTGTCGATCAAGCCTTGCGGGCGGGGCCTGGTGATGGAAGTGCTGCGCTACGCCGACGAGGTCCACAAGGCGCAAGGCTACTTCCGCGACATCGAGGATGCGAAGCCCGACGCCGACCTGCTCGACCTCGCCACGACGCTGATCGACAAGAAGACCGCACCGTTCAAGCCCGCCGAATTCCACGACCGCTATGTCGATGCGCTCCACCGCCTGATCGACAAGAAGGCCAAGTCGAAGAGCAACAAGCGCATTCTGGAGGATGTCGAGGAACCGGCAAGCGGCAAGGGCAACGTCATCGATCTGATGGCGGCGCTCAAGAAATCGGTCGGGGACGGCAAGGCCGGCGGCAAGTCAGCCTCGTCAACGCGCAAGCCTGCGGCGAAGAAGGCATCGCCCTCGGGTGGCAGCCGTGCCCGCAAGCGGGCGTAGCGGCAAGGCCGGCGACCCCGGCGCCGACCTTCTCGCCGAATACAACCGCAAGCGCGACTTCGCGAAGACCGCCGAACCTGCGGGCAAGCGAAGCAAGACCGGCGGCAACGCCTTCATCGTGCAGAAGCATGCGGCGCGGCGGCTGCATTGGGATTTCCGACTCGAAGTCGATGGTGTGCTCAAGTCCTGGGCGGTGACCCGGGGACCGAGCGCCGATCCCGACGACAAGCGCCTTGCCGTGCGCACCGAGGACCACCCCCTGTCCTACGGCGAATTCGAGGGCGGCATCCCCAAGGGCGAATACGGCGGCGGTACGGTGATGCTCTGGGACCGGGGCACCTGGGCGCCGATCGCGGGCAAGAGCGCGAAGGACATCGAGGACGGCCACCTCCACTTCACTCTCGATGGCGAGCGGATGAAGGGCGAATGGCTGCTCGTGCGCATGAAGCCCAGACCCGGCGAGAAGCGCGAGAACTGGTTGCTGCGCAAGATGCAGGATGCCCATGCGCAGACGGGTGATGCACTCGTGGAACAGGGCCTCACCAGTGTGCTCACCGGCCGCACCATGGCCGAGATCGAAGCCGACAAGGGCGGCACCCACTCGCTGAAGGGCAAGAAGGGCGATGCCTTTGCGCAGGTCATGGAGAAGGCCGCCTGTCGCAATGCGCGGCACAAGAACCGCTCCCGCAAAGGCGCGGGCAAGCTGCCGAAGTTCCGTCCCGTCCAGCTCGCCACTCTGGTCGACACCGTGCCCACCGGCAACCTGTGGATGCACGAGATAAAGTTCGACGGCTACCGCGCGCTCGTCGCGGCGGCGGGGAGCAAGGTCGTGGTCCATACCCGCAGCGGCCTCGACTGGACGGACAAGTTCGGCCCGTTGTCCGCGCATATCGCCGCGCTCGACCTGCCGCCCTGCCTGATCGATGGGGAGATCATCGCCCGGGGCACGGACGGCAATCCCGATTTCTCCAGCCTCCAGGCCGTACTCAGGCGCGGCAAGGGCATCCAGGGCGAAGACCAGCCCTTGGAATTCCACGCCTTCGATCTCCTCGAACTTGATGGCGAGAATCTGGCGGCGATGCCCAACATCGAGCGCAAGGAACGGCTGGAGGCGCTGCTGGCTGATGCCGTGCCGCCCATCTTCGTCGCCGACCACGTGATCGGCGCTGGCGAGACGCTCTACGATGCGATGTGCGGCGCCGGGCAGGAAGGGATCATCGCCAAGCGCATCGATGCACCCTACCGGGGCCGCCGCACGAAAGACTGGGTCAAGGTCAAGTGCACCCGGCGGCAGGAGTTCGTCATCGTGGGATGGGCGAAGTCGAGCGCAAAGGGCCGGCCATTCTCCTCGCTGCTGCTGGGGCAGTACGAGGACAAGACCCTTATCTATCGCGGCAAGGTGGGCACCGGCTTCGACGCGGAGGGTCTTGCCGACATGGCGACAAGGCTTGAAAAGCTGGCGCGCAAGACCCCGCCGCTGAGCGTCGATAAGGCAGAGGCACGCGGCGCAAGCTGGGTCACCCCGAAACTGGTGGCGGAAGTGGCCTTCGCCGAACTGACCGGCGAAGGCCGCGTGCGTCATGGTAGCTTTTTGGGCCTCAGGATTGACAAGAAGGCTCGGGCTGTCACGCCGGAGAAAGCGCAGGCCCCGCCACGGGCGGAGATCGCCGTGAAGATCAGCAACCGCGAGCGCGTGATCTTCCCCGAAAGCGGCAACTCCAAGGGCGACCTTGCGGATTACTACGCCGCCGTCGCGCCGCTGATGCTGCCGTTCGTGACGAACCGGCCGATCAGTCTCGTCCGTTGCCCGCAGGGCCGGGCGAAGAAATGCTTTTTCCAGAAGCACGACAGCGGCACGTTCGGCGATCACGTCCATCACGTGCCGATCCGCGAAAAGGACGGCGGCGTGGAGGACTACCTCTATCTCAATGACGCAGAGGGCCTTCTCTCCTCCGTGCAGATGGGCACGATCGAGTTCCACGGCTGGGCGGCAAGGGTCGACGACGTGGAACGTCCCGACCGCATGATCTTCGACCTCGACCCCGACGAGGGACTGGATTTCAAGGAATGCATCCGAGCCGCCGGCGACATCCGTGCCCGGCTCGCGGACCTTGGCCTGGTGACCTTCGCAATGCTGTCCGGCGGCAAGGGCGTCCATGTCGTCGTGCCGCTCAAACGCGGGCACGACTGGGACACCCACAAGGACTTCGCCCGCCGCTTCGCCGAAGCCATGAGCCTTGCCGAGCCGGACCGCTACGTCGCGACGATGAGCAAGGCCAGGCGCAAGGGCCGCATCTTCATCGACTGGCTGCGCAACCAGCGCGGAGCGACCGCCGTGCTGCCATATTCGGTACGGTCACGGGAAGGCGCCCCGGTCGCGGTGCCGGTGAGCTGGGATGAACTGGACGGGATGAAGACTGCGCAACCGTTCTCGATCGGCGATGCTGCGGAGCTGATCCGGCGGTCTGAGCGGCTACATGGTTGGGGGTTCGCCGAACAGCGGCTTCCGGAGATCTGACCAAAGTGAACCCGCAACCAAATCCCCCTCTCAGACGATGATAGGCCATGGAAACGCCAGTCGCCTCGGATTCGCCTGCGCCAACGCCATCCGTCCGGCGGCGGAGCAGCCACATCGTTCGCAACGTGCTGCTGATCGTGGTCGGCGCGATCTTCGCTGTATGGCTGGTACTGTTCATCACCAAAGGGCGGTTCCTCAAGCATCCCTTCGAGAATATTGCCGGTACGCTGAGCGACCGCGAGGTAAAGGTCGGCGGAGACTTCCAGCTCTATTTCGCACCGCTGCGCATCAAGTTCCTTGCCGAACGACTGGCCGTCTCAAACCCGCCATGGGCCAACGGCCGCGCCCTGTTCGCGGCGCAGCGAATTGAAGCGCGGATCGCACCGCTATCGCTGCTGTTCGGTCGGCGGCATGTCTATTCCCTGGCACTCGACCGGGGCGTTGCCAATCTCGAATGGGACGGTGCTCACAAGCGCAACACCTGGACGTTTTCGCAAGGCCGCGAAGGCAAGCCCTTCCAGATGCCGCGCATCGACCAAGCCGACATCACCGGCACGCAGGTCCATTATGTCGATCCGCAGATGCCCCTGCTCGCGAATCTCACTATCGATCCGATCGCGGCGACCGACACCCGCATCGGCAAGGCGGTTGGGCTGGAGGGTGACGGAATGTTCCGCACCACGCCGTTCCGCCTTTCGGCGCAGTTGCTGTCCCCGGATGCCAGTGTTGCTGGCGGGGAAAACCGACTCCAAGCGCGCGCCTGGGCCGCTCACAGCGTGATCGACGTTTCGGGCACCCTGCCCGGCTTGACGGAATTCGAAGGCGTCCCGCTGAAGGTGGCGGCGCAGGGCCGCGACTTGTCGGATCTGCTGGCCGTCATTGACGTCGCGATCCCGCAGACGCGCCGCTATGCGCTCAAGGCGCAGATGGTGAAGCAGGCACAGACTTATCGCTTCACCGGAATGAACGGCACCTTCGGCCAGTCGGACTTGTCCGGCAGCTTCACCGTGACCAACGCAGCGCGGCTGCGAATGGACGCGTCGCTTGTGACCCGGCGGCTCGACATCATCGATGCGGCCCCGTTCATCGGCTACAATCCGGACGTCGTCGCTTCAAAGGGTGCGGTGGCCGCTGCCGCCGCCACAGGTGCCGGCGCGCGCCGTATCCTTCCCGATGCCGCACTGCCGGTTGCGATGAT